>JAFTQV010000041.1 GCA_017462605.1 Clostridia bacterium
AAACGTTGATATTGATATAAAAAAGCTCTTGTTTTTCGTGACGGCATGCGTAAACGTCGGAGTTGTCACCGAAGATGTTAAGCGCGTGGGAGGCTACGCATCTTGCGGAAACGTGAATAACGCAAGGAAGAAGCTCGCCGGCGATCTTATACATGTTGGGTATCATAAGAAGAAGACCCTGAGAAGCAGTGTAGGTCGTAGTAAGCGCGCCTGATGCAAGCGAACCGTGAACTGCGCCTGCAGCTCCTGCCTCGGACTGCATCTCAACTACCTTAACGTTCTCGCCGAAGATGTTCTTAGCGGGCTCGCCAAAGATGTTCTTATTGGATGCGCTCCATGTGTCTGTTACTTCCGCCATAGGGCTGGAAGGGGTGATAGGATAGATAGCAGCAACTTCCGTGAACGCGTACGAAACGTGGGCAGCGGCAGTGTTACCATCCATAGAAATTTTCTTTCTTTCTACCATTTTGGTTCCTCCATTAAATATAATAAAATTAAAATAATTTCAATTTGGTTTTACACCAATAAACAGTATAACACAAAAAAGCAAAAAAGTAAATAGCGAATGTTAAATATTTAGCAAATATTTAATAGAAATAACGCTATTCTTTTCCTGCGGATCATCGCGGGGAGCTTTTTGCAAGCTCGGTCAGCTCCTCTGCCGAGCATATTATACCGACCGCCGCCGCGAATGCCTTTGAGGTCATCTTCGTCGGGAGTCCGAGCGAAGCGGCTATTGCGTCTCTTTTCTCGCTTGAGTTATCCGCGCCCGTAAGTCCGAGCGAATACAAAAGCCCCGCGGTGATCTCTTGTCTTTTCGGCGCTCCCTCGGAGACGAAAGGAAGAAGAGCGCGCCTCAGCACCTCGCCGCCAACACCCTCTACTCCGAGAATGCCCGCCTTCGAGCGCTGCGTTTTTCGCCTTTCCTTGCCCCCAATCTCGGGAACGTGCGCCTGAAATAGCTTGTCCTTCGGCACTAGCCCTGAAAGAAAGGCTCTTATCTGCTTTCCGCCGCCGTCAGGGTCGGTCAGGATTATGATTCCGTCCTTTGATATTCTTCTGATAAGCGCTTGCTTCTCTGCCGAATTGAATACGGCGAATCCGTCCGTTATTATGACCGTTGCGGAAAACATACCGAGGATCGCGCTCTTGTCGTATCTGCCTTCAACGACAATCGGAAGCCCTATACGCGGCAGCTCATTCTTATTCTCAGTCATACCTTTTCTCCGATCCTTTTACCTCTCTCGCAAAGATCCCTTAAGGGGCACTCCTCGCACCGAGGGCTTCTTGCGGTACAGGTCTCTCTTCCGAAAAGAACTATTCTATGGCAAAAATCGCTTCCCTCGCTAAGATCGATAAGATCTCTTAAGATAAACTCTATTTTCACGGGGTCACGTAGCTTTTCGCTATACATTCCAAGCCTTCCGCATATGCGAATGCAATGGGTATCGCAAACTATGGCTTCCTTGCCGAAAACGTCTCCCAAAAGAAGGTTGGCGATCTTCCTGCCAACGCCGGGAAAGGTCAGCAGCTCTTCCATCGTATCGGGAAGCCTGCCGCCGTATTTTTCGATAAGGAGCTTCGATGACTCGTATATTCCCTCTGCCTTCATTCTATAAAGTCCGCAGGGCTTGATTATTTCTTCGATATCGGATAGCTCTGCCTCAGCCAAAGCCTCTGCATTCGGATATTTTGCAAATAATTCTTTGCAAACTACGTTCACTCTGGCATCTGTGCATTGCGCGGAAAGCCTTCCCATAACCAAAAGCTTCCATGGGTCGCCCTCGTATTCAAGCGCGCACTCCGCGGCAGGATAAATTTCCGAGAGTCTCTTTACTATAAGGGCGAGCCTTTCTCTTTTTTCCTTCTTGCTTCTTATCATTCCGCACCCCCGAAAAGCGCCTTTTCGATAAGCTCGGAGAGCAGCCTTACAGATAGACCGACAACGGTATCGAAGTCGCCGTTTATCTCGGTGACGAATTTTCCGCCGCCGCCCTGTATAGCATAAGAGCCTGCCTTATCCATAGGCTCGCCGCTTCTGACGTAGCCCTCTATCTCCTCATCCATAAGCTCTCTGAAAACTACCTCTGTGGAGTCGGTTGCCGAGAAAAATCTGCCGCCGCGGCACACGGATATCCCCGTATGAACGTTGTGCGCCTTTCCCGAAAGCTCCTTCAGCATACGGCAGGCATCCTCGGCAGAGCTTGGCTTTCCGAGCGCTTCGCCAAAAAGCTCAACGAGGGTATCCGAGGATATTATCAGGGCGTCCGAAAGATCCTCGCCGCGCGAGCAAAGCTCGGAAAAGACCGCCTTGCCCTTTCTTTCCGCTAAGATAGCAACACCCTCTCTCGGATGTACTCCCTCGGGAAGCGTCTCGTCCGTCTCTTTCGTTATTATTTCAAAATCCGAATATAACCTGCCGAGCAGCTCTTTTCTTCTCGGCGATTTCGAAGCAAGTATTATTCTCATTTCGTTTTCTTTCCTTATTATATATCATACAAGCAAAGGGGAGCTTACGAAAAGCTCCCCTCGCCATATCTTTGCGCTATTGCGCTCGAATTTTAAGTTTTATATTACTTAGGAAGAATCTCGTACTGCTTCTTAAGCTTATCAAGGTTGGTCTGCTTAGCGCCAACGAGAGACTTGTAAGTATCACTCATATTGTTCATCTGGAACTTTGCAGTAACGATAAGGGTGTGCCATCTGTTCTGCTCGGAACCGGGCTGAGTATCCTCGTAGAAGAATCCGATCGCGTCCTCGAAGAGCTTATCGAAGGAGGTACGAACGTTGTCACGAATGTACTCAAGCATTTCAATGTTACCGTCAAGACCGCTTGCTGTGTCATAGGTAAGGTTGTAGTCATAGTAGTGGTTCTTGATGTCAGTAGAGTGAGAAGACTGATACTGAAGGAATGCGGAGCACTGAACGAACTTGGAGGTGCAGAATGCGATACCGCCTGCACGGCCGATAACGTGGATCTGAGTGAGGTAATCGTCGCCTTCCCTATAGGTAGGTACGGGAACAACACCGCATCCGCCCTTATCGCCCTTCTTCATGTTCTGGTATGCATCGTACTCAAGAGAACCAACAAGGATAACGCCTCCGAAGAGGATCTTACCGTCAGTAAACTGGTGACGAACACCGAGAAGAGGAGTCTTTTCGCCAAGGCTCTTAGCGTCGGAAGAGGTTACGCACATAACGCCGGTCTGGTCGAAGAGCCAGGAGAGCTTCTTGGTAAGAGCATCAAGCTCAGGGTTTTCAGTAGGATAGTTGTATCCGGTTGCGCCGGGATCCCAAGGCTTGGTAATGATAACAACCGAAGAGGTGTATACCATTGCAGCTGCGGGAAGACCGTTGTGACCGAGAACGAAGCCAAGCTGGTCGTTGATCTGCTCGTTACCGGAGTTGTTGCCTGCGCCGGTCTTGTAAGCCTTTGCAGCATACTCAGCAACTCTGTCATAGTTCCACTTAAGCTCGTTTACCTCGTAGAAGAAGTCGTTGATATCCTTAACTCCGTCATCGTTGTAGTCCTCGATCATATCGCCTGCGATAGAATTGTAAACGTTAACGTTAACAGGAACGATAAAGAATGCGCGGATAAGGTCGATGAAGTAGTCAGATGCAACAACGTAGGTCTTGTTGAGGTCAAGAGTAAGCGATGCCATAAGGTCAGCCATGTAGCCGTCATCATTGGTATCGAAATAGTTAGCTCCTGCGTAGCTGCCCGAGCCGTGCTGTCTCGAATAAAGGTTAGCAAACGAACCCTTAAGAGAAGTACAAAGCATATCGGTCATGAAGTTGCAGTACATATCGGGAGTGTTCTTAGTCTTGTTGGAAACCTCTTCGAATATTCTGTCGATATTCTTGGAGTAGCCATAGGTCTCAGCATCATCGGTAATGTTCCAAAGATAGGTAACGTTTACCTTAGTGTTGAGGTATGCATCCTCGTTTCTCTGAGCAACGAGGGTATCAATAGCCTCGGAATCCTCAGATTCGCCTGCAAGATATCTCTCGCATCCGGAGGAAAGCTCCTGGTTGTTCGAGCAAAGAGTCATCTGGAAAAGAAGGTCGGTCGTATCATATGTAAGATCCTTCCACCACTCTTCGCCAAGATCGTTGACAGGGGGCTTGGGCTGCTCAACTCTATTGCTGCCGTCGCCGTCATCCTCGCCGTCATCCTCGCCTTCGGTATCAGTTGTACCGTCGTCGGGGGTTTCGTTGTCCTTCTTATTACATGCAGCGAGCGCAAAAACGCTGAAGCACATTATAAGAACGAGCAATAAACAAATAATCTTGTTTTTCATGTTTCTCCTTTTCTTATTTGCCGATTGATTTTTCCTCTTTCATACGGCACTTTGAAAGAGGCGGTGGCTTCGTGGTCTGCATCGAGCCGTCCATGACCAAGGCAAGCTCGGGGTGCTGCAAAAACACAAAGCACCGTTATTGTTCCACTTTACCGAATATATCTTAGCACAATCCTTTTATAAAATCAAGAAGAATAAGCCAACTTCTACCATTTGCCCAAACCGCCGAATGCCATTTTGTGCAACATGTATAATAATTATATATAATATAATAAGGAAAGAATTGAATATTTTTTCGCTTTCTTGCAATACAATAAATAACCACAAAAGAAAGGAGAAATTTATGGTATTGACAAGCAAAGAAACGGATCTCTTGAAGGATATGAAGGAAGAGGAGGAGCTTTGCATAAAGAAGTACGAAAGATACTCGTCCGAAGCAAAATGCCCGGAGCTTAAAAACCTGCTCTTCTCTATCGCCGCCACCGAAAGAGAGCATCTTAAGACGATAACCGAGATCATGTCCGGCACCGAGCCCGCTCCGCCCAAGCCTCTTTCCGCCGATAACAGCTTATGCAAGGAATGCGCCCAAGTTTACTCCGACACGGAAAGCAAAAACGCGGACAAGTTCATTCTCTCGGATATGCTCTCCACCGAAAAGCACGTCAGCTCGCTTTACAACACGGGAATATTTGAGTTCAAGTCACCCGCCGTCAGAAAAATGCTCTCTCATATACAGTCCGAGGAGCAGCAGCACGGAGAGCAGCTCTATGCCTTTATGAACGCAAATTCAATGTATTCTTAAGCCTTCCCTTGCGAGGGAAGGGGGACCGCTTGCGGTGGATGAGTAGTTGGCTTTGTTTACAGACAAAGTATTGGCTACAATCAGAGTTAACACCTCATCCACCGGGGCAGAATACTGCCCCGAACTAAGTTTGCCCCTAGGGGCAAGTGAAGTTTCGCCTCGCGGCAAAGTGAGGGCAAGCTTAACTTCACTTGGTCGATAGACCAAACTTCACTGCGTAGCAACTTCACTTTCGCACAAGCGAAAACTTCACTTTCCCTAAGCGAAGGATCTCGGGCGAGGTTGATAAGTATACTCCCGCAAGATCCCAACTTCGCTTACGCTTGTTGCTGCTTCGCAGTTCGACTCCGCTTCGCTCCGCTCAGGATGACGCGCGGGGGTGG
>JAFTQV010000042.1 GCA_017462605.1 Clostridia bacterium
CGCGTCATCCTGAGCGGAGCGAAGCGGAGTCGAACTGCGAAGCAGCAACAAGCGTAAGCGAAGTTGGGATCTCGCGGGGATGCAGATCAATCTCGCCCGTATCCTTCGCTTAGCGAAAGTGAAGTTGCTACGCAGTGAAGTTTGGTCTATCAACCAAGTGAAGTTAAGCTTGCCCTCGCTTCGCCGCGAGGCGAAACTTCACTCACGAAGTGAACTTCACTTACGAAGTAAACTTCACTTGACTCTATGGGCAAACTTAGTTCGGGGCAGTATTCTGCCCCGGTGGATGTCACCTGAAGGTGTCGGGCGAGTCTTGCCGAGTGCGACCGAGCCGCAGCTAAGCCTTCCCCAGTAGGGGAAGGGGGACCATCGAAGATGGTGGATGAGGTGTCAAGCTCCCCCCGGCAAAGGGAAGACCCTCTCAGTCACCTTCGGTGAGTCGATATATCACTCATTCTTCTCGAGTCTTTTCTCGAGCGCGTGCTTCATAACCGCTCCGATAGAATCAGCCATTCTCACAAATCCGTAGTCATTCGGATGAACGCCGTCCACGGTGGTATCATACTGATGCGCGCCAACGTTGAAGGAGAGACCGTCTATAAAATACACGTTCTTATCGCCGAGCGCTCTCGCCTTAAGATAGGATTCCATGATCACAGCTCGGCGGTCAAGGATCGCATCCTGCTCGGTTATTCTCGTCCAGTAGTCGGGGCGAGTCACCATAATATAAGGAAGATCGGGATTCTTCTCTCTTATGATCTCATACATACGGAAATGAGTATTCTTAAGCTGCTCCGCATTTGATGCGTTATGGTCATAATCGCAAACGAAAACGCTCATAGGCTGCTCTGCTATCCAGCGAGCTATTACCTCTTCGCCCTTTGCCATGCCCGAAAATCCAACGTTGTAATAATCCATATCAAGCTCGCGCGAGATCATATTGGGGTATGTAAGTCCCGGGCGCGTTGCCGCAGTTCCATGCACTATGGACGAGCCGTATACAAGAAAAGGCTTAAGCTCTCTGTATTTCTTTCCCTCGCCGAGAGTCGCACCCGGCTTAAGTCCGATCTCAAGCTTTTCTACCACCGCGTGGACGGGAAAATTAATGGTATAGCTTCTCATATGAGGTCCGTCAAGCTCTATGATCTGCTCGTAATAATCCTTCATATCGTAGGGCATTCTGAATTCCTTTATAAATCTCGAGCCAAACTCTCCGTCCGTATAGAGGTCAAATCCCGTGGTCGAGAGCAGATTAAGGTGAGACGAGCGCCCGACCGCCTTATATTTCGCGCGTATAGCGATATAGGGTGAATCGGTTGAAAAGCGCACTCTTCCGCCCGATGTTTCTCTTGATAATGCAGCAACACCCTTGCTCGTTGCCTCTGCGACCTCGGGCGGAAGCCTTCGGTAAACAGGCTGGCTCTTTGGCTCATAGAGTCCGTAGATCTTAAAGGGAGCATCCTTCGCATCTCTCCAAACGACCTCAAAATCTCCGATAGTCTCGTTAACTATCATATTTTTATCAATATTAATAAGCGATTCCATATATATTTCCTCAATAATCTTTATTGTATCAAGCTCTTGACCCGTTATTCAAGCCAGAGTATCATTTCAAGCAATCTCTTGGCGCAGGCTGCAAGAGTATCTCTGTCAACCCCCGAGACGATGCCGCTATCCGTTATCTTTTTATTAGTTCTTAAGCTGTGTGGCATACGGATATCGTTGCCCGCAAGCTTTTCGGTCGCGGGATCTGCCGTGTTCCACCAATCCGTTGTAACAACGCCCTCATATCCCCACTCTTTGCGGAGAATACCCGTTATAAGCTCGGCGTTTTCCGATGCTCTGACGCCGTTGATAATATTATACGCCGTCATAAGAAGCCTCGGCTTTGATTCCTTCACGGCGATCTCAAAGCCCTTTATATAGATCTCGCGCAGCGCCCTTTCGGATACTATCGAGTCAGATTCCTTGCGGTTTGTCTCCTTATTATTGCAAGCAAAGTGCTTGACGGTCGCAACAATGCCCTGAGACTGAATGCCCCTGACCTTAGCCGCCGCCATTTTGCCCGAAACGAACGGATCCTCTGAAAAATACTCAAAATTTCTTCCGCAAAGCGCGCTTCTGTGAATATTAAGAGCGGGAGTGAGCCAGATCGAAAGATTATTCTCCTTCGCTTCAAGAGCGCCCGCAACGCCTATTTTCTCCATAAGGTCAAGATTCCAGGTGCAAGCGATCATCGTAGCTACCGGGAACGCTGTTGTCCTGACTCCCGTAGATCTGTTTATACGAACGCCCGCAGGTCCGTCCGCCGTCATAGGCGTGGGAACTCCGTATTTTGCAAGACCGCCCATGCCGGACGTATTTGCAACGCCCGTGTTTGCTTTTCCGATAAGGAGAGTCATCATTTCCTCATCGGTAAGCTGCGCTATAAAATCGTCAAGAGATATGTTGCCGCGAGCTACCTCTATAAGAGGCTTGATATCCTCATCGCTCTCGGGAATCTTTTTGGGGGAGCGATAGTCGGGGTCAAAGGTCTTGCGCTCTATAACTCTATCCGCCACCTCTATATATTCACCGCTTTCGGTAAGGCGGCGCCCAAGCCTTTCGGGAGCGCAATATTCTGTCAGCTGGCGGACTATAACGTCCTCGCTAAGCGCATACTTATAGTCAAGCTCGCAGAGATTACGAACAGAGTTACCAACGAATATTTTATACTCTCCCGACTCAAGCACGTAAGCGGATCTTCTGACGTCTCCTACGTCATCGTACGATGCCATATCGGAAATATCAAAGGACATCGAAAGCGTCTCTTTTGCCCCGGGAGCAAGAAGCGATGTTTTCGCAAAGGCGCAAAGCTCCTTCGCGGGCTTTGTTATTCTTCCTCTCGGCGCGGAATAGTAAACCTGCGCCACCTCTTTACCCGCTACGTTGCCCGTGTTTTTGACCGTTACGGAAACCTCGATTTTTCCGTCCTTCTCGCGAGCGGATAAATCAGAAAATTCAAAGGAAGTATAGGAAAGACCGAAGCCGAATGGGTATACAACAGCCTCGGCTTTGCCTGAAACGGTCTCAAAATACCGATATCCGACGAAAATATCTTCCGTATATTTAACGTAATCGTCCGACTCATGGAAATTATACGATGAGGGATAATCATCAAAGCTGCGCGCGCAGGTATCAACAAGCTTTCCCGAGGGGTTCACTTCTCCCACGATAACGTCAGCGATAGCGAGTCCGCCTTCCATTCCGCCCTGAGACGCCATGATTGCCGCCGATATTTTATCATTATCGGCAAACCACGAGGTATCTATCATCGCGCCCGTATTGAGAACGACTATGATATTTTTAAAATTATCGGCAACGCTCTTCACCATATTCTGCTCTCTGTCGCTCAGCACAAAATAGGTATCCTTGCCGTCGTTTCTTCTGTCCGAGCCCTCTGATGAATAGCGGTTTATCGTTATGATCGCCGTATCGGTAAATTCGCGCGCCGCGCAAAGAAGCTCTTCGGGGATCTCGGATTCTTCGAGCATACCGTTTTTTCCGCCTGCGGCGTAAGCCTTCGCAACCGACTCCTTATAATAAAGAGAAAGCTCCTCAAAAACTTCCACCTTATCGGCTTTAAGCTTAAAGCCCTCATATATATTTCTCACGTACTCGCAGTGAACGTTTCCGCTTCCGCCGCCACCCTTAACGTAGTCTATCTGAGCATTACCGAAAATCGCGACCTTCGAGCCTTCTTTCAAAGGAAGCGCGCCGCCTTCATTCTTCAGAAGAACGATTCCCTCGGTCGCCGCGGTATATGAAAGCTTGATATGGTCTGAAGAGCCCGTTATCTTCCTGCCGTCCGGTCCTATCGGTAAAACGGGTTGGTATTTGATCCTCGCCCACTTTTCCATTTTTGCCATTTGTCTTTCTCCTTTTGATTACGCTTCTTACCGATGCGTACTACAATTTACATTATATCACAGCATTTCGATATTTTCAAGCTAAAGCGAGCTAATAATAAGCTTAACTTCACTTGGTCGATAGATCAAACTTCACTGCATAGCAACTTCACTGCATAGCAACTTCACTTTTGCCTAAGCGAAAGTCTGGGGCGAGCCCCATCTCTATATTCCCGCGAGATCCCAACTTCGCTATCGCTCGTTGCTGCTTCGCAGTTCGACTCCGCTTCGCTCCGCTCAGGATGACGCGCGGGGGTGGCTTTCGTTTGCACTTGGCAAAGATCAGCGAGCTTTTTTTACCCTTCCCCCTTGGGTAGCAAAGCGACATTTCGGTAGTGAATAAAGTCCGGTAGACTTTAGAGCCGAAATGTGACCGAGCCGCAGCGAGACAGGTGCCGAGGAACGAGGCGGATGAGGTAAAACCAAGACTTTGTTTGCACTCGGTATATGTCATCGGTAGGGGAAAGGGGTAAACCCCGGCTTGCTCCTCCCGTAAAAAAGGCTTCCTCCGGGAGGAAGCTGGCGAGCGAAGCGAGACTGAAGGAGAGTGCGTGCAGTTTTCTTTTTGAAGCCGCTACATTAAGATATCGAATACCTTCGCAAGCTCCTTCCGTCATTTTCTTCCGAAAATGCCACCTTCCTCTCGGAGGAAGGCTTAAATATCACGTCACCGAAGGTGACTAAAAAGAGGCTATCGTTTGCGCTATCAATCAACAAATTTTCTTTCATAACGCACCGCCTTCCTTGAAGTTATTATACCATAACATTAAGTATTTTCAATATAAAATGAAACGCTTTTCGACCATAGGAAGAAAAGCTACCATAATTATTCATTATTCATTAGCAAAGCGACTTCCCCGAAACTTCTGCAAACATTTGTCTACTATCTATATGACATCATATGCATAGTCAAAGGCTTCGCCGTTGCTAACCAAGTTTGCTATGCAAACTTGACCCCTTTAGGGGTATATTGCCAGCGCGGAGATGTTCGAAATGATTAGCACAAACACACAAGTTAGCTTTTAGCTTTA
>JAFTQV010000043.1 GCA_017462605.1 Clostridia bacterium
AGAGCTTCCGCTCCCGATACTATTTCGGTGATCTCCTGAGTTATTACTGCCTGCCTTGCTCTGTTGAAGCTTAAGGTAAGCGTGCCGATCATTTCCTCGGCATTTTTGTTTGCCGAGTTCATGGCAGTTCTTCTTGCGGCGCATTCGCTCGCTACCGATTCGCTTAAAGCGGCGTATAAAGCTCCGCCGACGTAATGCGGCAGAATTCCCGAGAAGAATTCCTCGGGAGTATCCTCCATGATCGGGTCGCCCATAGCTTCGCTTTCGCTATCCACGGGGAGTATCTTTTCACACACAGGGATCTGTGTAAGCATCGATTTGAATTTGGTATATATAAGCTTAATTTCGGAGATCTCGCCCGAAATATAAGCGCTTGCAAGCTTCTCGCCAAGCTTTAAGCATCTGCCAACACCCACGCCGTCCGCTTCGGCTAAGCGCTCGGAGAAGATATCTCTGCCGCGCCTTGTAAAATACTCGTTTGCCTTCTTGCCAACGGGAAGATATAAGCCGTCGCCTTCCTTGTCAAGCGATGCGGCAAGCTTAAAAACGTTGCTGTTGTAGCCGCCCGCAAGACCTCTGTCTCCCGCTATGACGATGTAAAGCGTCCTGCCGCCTACGGAAGAGGGAAGAGCGCCGCCGTCAAGAGTGGGATAGATGCTTCTGACCTCGGAAAGAAGAGCCTCGAGGAAAGGCTTTGAGCGCTCGGCAAGCTCCTTGGCGCGCCTGAGCTTAGAGGTTGCGACAAGCTCCATAGCCTTAGTGATCTGCATGGTGCTTTCAACGCTTTTTATGCGGTTTTTGATGTCATTCATTGAAGCTAAGCCTGACATATGGGCAAAACCTCCTTTCCTTTAAGAGGATCACTTTCCTGAAAATTTATCCTTAGCCGCGATTATGCTCTCGCGAAGAGCCGCCTCGGTATCGGGCGAAAGAGCGCCGCTCTCGCGTATCGCCGAAAGAAGGTCTGACTTCGATGCGGTGAGATACTCGAAAAGCTCGGTCTCAAAATCGTGTATTCTTTCAACGGGGATATCGCTTAGCATATCGTTGACGACCGCGTAGATGATAGCAACCTGAAGCTCAACGGCGATAGGCGCGTTTCTGTTCTGCTTCAGGACCTCAACTATTCTCTTACCCTGCTCAAGTCTTGCCATGGTATCCTTATCGAGATCCGAGCCGAACTGAGCGAAGCCCTGAAGCTCTCTGTACTGAGAGTAGAGAAGCTTAAGCGAGCCTGCGACCTTCTTCATAGCCTTGATCTGCGCGTTTCCGCCGACACGGGATACCGAAATACCCGGGTTGACCGCAGGTCTGATGCCTGCGTGGAAAAGCTCGGATTCAAGGAATATCTGACCGTCCGTGATAGATATAACGTTGGTGGGAATATACGCCGAAACGTCTCCCGCCTGAGTTTCGATTATGGGAAGAGCGGTAAGAGAACCGCCTCCGCATTCGTCCGAAAGACGAGCCGCGCGCTCAAGAAGTCTTGAGTGCAGATAGAATACGTCTCCGGGATAAGCCTCTCTGCCCGGGGGACGTCTTATAAGAAGCGAAAGCGCTCTGTACGCCACGGCGTGCTTCGAAAGATCGTCGTAAATGATAAGAACGTCGCGACCCTTTTCCATAAAGTATTCACCCATGGTGCAGCCCGAGTAGGGAGCTATATACTGAAGGGGAGCGGAATCGGCAGCCGTTGCGCTGACGACTATGGTGTAGTCCATAGCGCCGTTTTTATAAAGAGTATCCACAACGCTCGTAACGGTAGACTGCTTCTGACCGATAGCAACGTAAATACAGATAACGCCCTTGCCCCTCTGATTTATGATCGTATCCGTGGCAATAACGGTCTTACCCGTCTGCCTGTCTCCGATAATAAGCTCACGCTGACCTCTTCCTATCGGTATCATAGCGTCGATAGCCTTGATACCCGTCTCAAGAGGAACGGAGACCGATTTTCTCTCAATTATTCCGTAAGCCTTGCGCTCGATAGGTCTGTACTCCGAAAGCGAGATAGGACCCTTCGCGTCGATAGGATTTCCAAGCGCGTCAACGACTCTTCCGATGAGCGCATCGCCCACGGGAACGGAGACGACTCTTCCCGTACGCTTAACGATACTTCCCTCGGAAATACCGACGTCGTTACCGAGAAGAACGGCGCTGATCGAGCTTTCCTCGAGGTTTAAAGCCATTCCGTACGTTCCGTTTGTGAATTCAAGAAGCTCGTTTGCGCGGCATTTATCTATTCCGTGAACCTTGGCTATACCGTCGCCGACCGAGATAACGTAGCCGACCTCATCCTGCTCGATGCGTTTGCCGTAGTTACGGATCTGTTCTTTTATGACCTTGCTGATATCTTCAATTTTTGATTGCATTGTATCACCAACTTTTAAAGTATAGTATTTTTTAAGCTCTTTTCGATCTGAGAGAGCCTTGCCTTAAGCGATCCGTCTATCTGCTTTCCCATATACCTCAGCGTAACTCCGCCGACGATCGACCTGTCTATGACGTTTTTAAGCTGAATGCGCTTGCCCGTCATACGCGAAAGCTTCTGCTTTATAGCATCAAGCTGACCTGCCGAAAGCGGCTCTGCGCTGACTGCCTCCGCTTCAACGATACCTCGGCTCTCGTTATAAAGAGAAACGTACTTTCTCGCTATAGCGGTAAAAAGGCGCACCGAGTGCTTCTCGGCAAGTATCATGATAAGATTCTTAACCGATACGTCCAAGGATTTAAACGCCTCGGAGATAAGCGCGAGCTTTTCCGATATGCTGATAGCAGGCGTGTCGCAAAGATCGATGTATTTTGGGTTAGCCGAAAGAGCAGCCTCGGCAGAAAGAACGTCTTCCTTTGCGGTATCAGACGTGCCCAGCTCCTCCGTCAGCGAAAACAGGGCGACCGCATATTCCGAAGCGCCCGTCATGAGTTTTCACCAAGCTTATTGATAAAGTCGTCAATAAGTCCCTCGTGGTCCTTTTTATTGATATCTCTTTCGATGACCGCCTTGGCGATGGAGAGAGCCATATCCGAGACCTCGTCCTTCACCTCGTTGATCGCATTCTTCTTTTCAAGAGCGATCTCCTCCTCGGCGCGCTCAATAGTGCGGCGAGCTTTCTCGTTTGCCTCGCGGAGTATATCCTCCTCGCGAAGCTCGGCGCGCCTCTGAGCCGTGCGGAGCATTTCGTCGCACTCACCCTCGGCTGCCTTGAGCTTATCCTCGTATTCGGACTTCATTGCCGCAGCATCTGTTTTTGCCGCCTCGGCATCCTCATACATATCGTCGATCTCCTTTTGGCGGGAGTCGATCATATTCTTGATCGGGTTGAAGAGAAGCTTGCGAAGAAAGAGATAAACTATAAGCAGGTTTATCCACGCGAAAAGCATCGTCCAGAGATTTACTCCGACGAAGGATTCGAAATTTTCTTCAAAAAATTGCCAATTCATCCGTCTTTTCCTTTGTTTTAATAAGATTTATTAAGCTTTTTGGAAATTCGGGGATCAAAGGAACATAAGAAGAAGCGCAACGACGAGCGCGTAAATACCCGTTGTCTCAGTGATAGCGCATCCAAGTATCATATTGGTACGAAGGGTACTTGCCATTTCGGGCTGGCGAGCCATAGATTCGAGAGCCTTAGAAACTGCATTACCCTCTCCGATAGCGGGGCCGATAGCTCCGATACCCATGCAAAGTCCTGCTGCGAGTGCTTTAAGTCCTGCGTCTGTCATTTGTTTTTCCTCCGGAAATTATTATATTTTTATTATTTTTGAAAATCTTAGTTAGCATTTTCGCTCTTTTCCGATTCCTCGGTGGGAGGGTTCGCAGAGCCAACGTAGACCATCGTCAGAAGAGAGAAGACGAAAGCCTGAACGAAGCCTGAGAAAAGATCGAAGTAGATAGAGAGAAACGCGGGTATACCGACCTGAAGGAACGGTATGGACGCCACCGCATCGGGAAGCCAGCCGAAAAGAAGGCTCGATGCAAGCGAGAGTGCCGCGTATATAAGAGTCGTGAGAACGCCGCCGCCGGCAACGGTGCCGAAATGACGGAATGCCATTGAAAGAGGCTGAGCTATCTCAGAGACGATATTCATAGGCGTCATTACCACTATCGGCTCGGTGAAGCCCTTAAGCCACGCCTTGAAGCCGAAATTCTTGATGCTCGATGCCCACACCATAACGGAAGTGACGATCGCCCAGGCAGCCGTCACCGAAAGATCGGCGGTTGCAGATCTGAAGACCTGAGTCGTTCCGAGCAGGGTGCAGACAAGGGAAGAGAGAAATATAGTGCCGATATAGGGCGCAAACTTAACGTTGTGCTTACCCATAGTATCCGAAACCAAGCCGTATAGCATAGAGACGAGCTTTTCAACAACGAC
>JAFTQV010000044.1 GCA_017462605.1 Clostridia bacterium
AGGGATATGAAAGCGGTTGTGTCGTTATGATTCGGTTGATTCCTTCTGATTTGAGTTTGGGAAGAGTATGTGGCAGATAATGGAATCCCGCATCCATAAAGGCGGCGAGCGTTTCGGCAACTCTATGGTTGCGGTCAACGTGTGCCATAGTCATTGGCATATTGTAGCCGTAGCAGATTGAATCGTAATACTCGCCCTCGCCAATCCAAGTGAGTATGGGGCGTGCGCCCTTGTATAACCGAATTGATTTCATCCGTCCCTTGCCGGTGAGTATGAAGATTTTTGGTAGGGATAGAGTTTCTTTTGTTGCATGGTTTTGAACGGTAACGGGAATTGTACATTCGCTTACAACTCTCCTGTATAGGCGTTTGTTTCCGAGCAAATCAAGAGATTTTACGGGAATTTCGCCGCATACCGAAAGCAAAGAAATGAGTCTATATAGCTGACTGCCGGGTTTTAGAATTTTCATATTGTTTTCTCCTTTCAAAATTAAATAATTGTGAGAAATCCGACATAATGACTGCACTCAATGTCGGATTTCTTTTTCTCAAAGCCTTGAAATGTGCAGTGTTTTCAAGGCTTTTTGTTGTGTCTGTGAGGTGTAATAATTTTTACACCAAAAATCGTTGTTTTTGCACCTTGCTATAAGGGCGTTTTAGGGCTTTTAAAGAGCGTTACGCCATCATCAGAATAGCTTTGCCGCGCTATATTCCAAGCGTTGATATCCTCTATGGGGACAACGTAAATCTCGGTGCGGTTCTCGCTCCCTGCCACGCTGCAATAATGATGCTCGCAGTAATGAGGGCTATCGTCCTTCATCACGAAAAGAGCCACCGTATCCGAAGCCATATTGATATCCACGTTATCGTGGTCGCGCCAATGCCGTTCGGGATAATATCGGTCGTACACGTGGCGATAAGCTATCATACACTTGCCGTATCTGATGGTGGGGTGCTTCCTGAAAAAGTCGCTGAGCGCGGTGTAGAGCATATCCCTTACATAGTCGGTAGAACCTTTTTCTTTCTTCGGTAACAGCGCGGGAAACCGCACACAAAACCAACCATCTTCAGTATATCCAACCTCTATGGGAACTGCTGATTTGATAAGCTTTTGGGTATCGCTTACGGCGTTTTTATTGCCAGTGCAGGACATAAGCGAAGCGGCATTGACAAGAATCTTCTGACACTCGTGATAGATCTCGGCGGAGTAATAATAAGCATCGCTTGCCTTGCCGTCTTCCCAAAGCTGACTTGTTATCTCAATATGTTCGTCAAGATTTTCTCGCAGCTCTTTGACCTTTTCAAGCGTTTTTATAAATGGATGTACCTTCGGTATTTCATAAATATTTTGTTTCATAATTTTCTCCTTTCTTTTGCAAAACAAAAAGAGCTATGAATTGATGCAAACAAAACATCTTTTCATAGCTCTTAAATTGTGTATTCTTAGTACATTCCGTGTGCTTTTGCACAATTTGGCGTAAAATTGGTGTAATGGCGTACAATTTTACGTTTGAGTTTTCTTAAAAACCCGGCAAATTAAAGGAGTTTTGACCTATTCATTAGGTCTCCGGCTTCATAGTCGGGAACAAAAGCACGTCCCTGATAGAAGCCGAGTCGGTAAGGAGCATGACGAGTCTGTCTACTCCGAAGCCGAGACCGCCTGTGGGGGGCATACCGTACTCAAGCGCGGTAACGTAATCGTAGTCGACCTCTGCGGGAGAGGTGGGATCCTCAGCCTTTTTCTTAGCGACCTGATTTTCAAATCTTTCCTTCTGGTCGATAGGATCGTTCAGCTCGGAGAAGGCGTTGCCGTACTCTGTGCAGTTGATGAAGTACTCAAATCTCTCGGTAAATCTGGGGTCCTCGGGCTTTCTCTTCGCAAGAGGGCTATTCTCTACCGGGTAGTCGTAAATGAAGGTGGGCTGGATAAGCTTATCCTCAACGTAAGCATCGAAAAGCTCAACGAGAACGGTGCCCGCGGTTGCATCGGCAGGAACCTCAACGTTAAGGCGCTTAGCATCTGCTCTTGCATCCTCATCGCTCGTCCATGCGTGATAATCAACGCCTGCGTACTTCTTTACAGCCTCAACCATGGTAAGGCGCTCCCAGTGACCCATATCGATCTCTATTCCCTGATAGGTGATCTTGGTGGAGCCGCATACCTCGGTGGCAAGCATCTTGTAAAGCTCCTCAACGAGGTCCATCATTCCGTAATAATCGGTAAACGCCTCGTAAAGCTCGATCGTGGTGAATTCGGGGTTGTGCTTAGGGTCCATGCCCTCGTTTCTGAATATTCTTCCGACCTCGTATACCTTGTTCATACCGCCGACGATAAGTCTCTTGAGGTAAAGCTCGGTTTCGATACGAAGATACATGGGAATATCAAGCGTGTTGTGATGTGTCTTGAAGGAACGTGCCGAAGCGCCGATCTCTATGGGAAGAAGGATAGGCGTATCGACCTCAAGATAACCCTTCTTATCAAGATAGCTTCTGATAAGAGAAAGGATCTTCGATCTCTTATAGAAGGTATCCTTTACCTCGGGGTTAGCGATAAGGTCAACGTATCTCTGCCTGTATCTCTGCTCAAGATTGGTAAGTCCGTGGAACTTTTCGGGAAGAGGAAGAAGAGACTTCGCAAGAAGAGTCGCGCTCTTTGCGTGGACCGAGATCTCGCCCGTCCTCGTGCGGAAAAGCACGCCCTCAACTCCGATAATATCGCCAACGTCCCACTTCTTGAAGCCCGCGTATGCTTCCTCGCCGAGATCATCGCGGCAAACGTAGAGCTGGATCTTGCCCTCGCCGTCAAGAAGGTGAGCGAAGGACGCCTTACCCATAACTCTCTTTGCTACCATTCTGCCCGCAACTCTGACGGTCAGCTCGCGGCCCTCGGCTGCAAGCGCCTCTTCGGTCTCTTCAAAAAGAGCTTTAGCTGAAGCGCTCTCGTGGGTAACGTCATACTTGGTTATCTCAAAGGGGTTATTGCCTGCCTCGCAAAGCGCGGCAAGCTTATCGCGGCGAACCTTAAGCTCGCTCGTGTCGTTCTGAACGTTTGGATTGTTGTCTGCCATTTTAACAGTCCTTTCTTAGTGCTGATCAGTGCTGTTCCTTCGCGCGGGTAACGGAAAGAACGCGGAGCTGCTGCTCGCGAACACCGGTAACGTAGACCTCGTCGCCCTCTCTTGCTCCGATAAGCGCGCGGCCTATGGGCGAGTCGTCCGAGATCTTGCCTGCAAGGGGATTGGTCTCATAAGAGCCAACGATGTGATAGGTAAATTCGCCGTTACGGGTAACGTTGAATACCTTGACGACAGAGCCGACGCTGACCTTGCTCTCGTCTATCTGGGATTCATCTATTACCTTTGCGTTTGCGATCATCTCGCGAAGCTCGGCTATGCGGGCGTGGATCTTGCCCTGCTCTTCCTTAGCCTCATCGTATTCGCTGTTCTCCGAAAGGTCTCCGAAGGAACGCGCGGTGGAGATCTCCTTCTTGTTTTCCTCGACTCTTACGTTTACAAGATAGTCGAGCTCATCCTGCAGCGCCTTGAAGCCTGCGGGGGTGTAGATCTTGGTTTCTGCCATTTCGTATATCTCCTAATAATTTATTCTTGATTTTATTTATTCCTTTAGTGCGGAAAGCGCTTTTTCGATGAAATCCTCACCCTCATTTACTGTGATGTCGGGCGAAACGCCAACGCCGTCAAAGTTAATTCCTGAGGGCGGATTGTAAAGAGAAATAGTCAAAGTAAGCGAAGAACCGTCCGAATAATCATAGGTCGATTGCATAACGCCCTTCTTGAAAGTGACTGTTCCAACAACGGTGCTTTCGAGAAGCTCCATATCGTTGTAATCCCTCATCGCCGCCGTGAAAAGCTCTGATGCGGATGCGGAGTTTTCATTGACTACCACCGCCGAGGGAAGCGTCAGAACGTGATCGGTTGGCTCGATATCCGTGCCCGAATAGGCAAAGAGCGCGCCCTTTCCGTTGGTGAACGAGGCTATCGGAGTACCGTCCGGAACTAAGTAGGAAAGCATCTCGGAGACTGCGGTAAGGTATCCGCCGCCGTTGCCCCTTAAGTCGAATATAACGGATTTTGCGCCCGAGGACTCAACCTCGTTTACCGCCTCGGCAAACTGCTCTGAGGTATTATCCTTAAATCCCGTTATCCTGATGAGAGCAACGCTGCCCCCTTCAAGATACGAGGTGCTGACGGTGGTCTCGGTAAGAGGCGCTCTTACCATTTCAAAGGTGAGACTGCTTTCTCCCCTTTTTACTGTTACCGATACGGTAGTGCCGACCTCGCCGCGCACCTTGTTGATGACCGACTCGGCGCCGATATCGTTTATCGAAAGACCGTCTACCCCAATGATGTAGTCACCGGGGAGAATTCCCGCGCTCTCGGCAGGGGCGCCGATGTGAACGGCTTCTATGAGAATGGTATTTTCAAGCGAATTACGAAGCACGTCAACTCCGATGCCGGCAAAGCTGCCGCTCATATTGGTCACGTAATCTTCGGTTTCTTCCTTGGTTCTGTAAAACGCGTATTTATCGCCGATCGTCTCGATCATGCAGTCGATGAGCGCGTAGGTCACCTCAAAGTGATCGGTCTCGTCGACCTTCCCGCGGCAATACTCATCGTAAAGAGATGCGGCGCCCTCTGCAAGCTCCTCGCTTGAGGGCAGCTCATCGGGCTTATAATACTTACGGCGGAAGGTATCCTCAATGATATCAACGTAGGACGGCAGAAAAACCTCAAAGCCCTTTTCGGCAAAATAGTAGCTGACCGTCTTTACCTCGGGAATATTTTCTCCGGACTGATCGCCCTCGGTATTTTCGTTTTTGCCACCGTCCTCTTCATCGGGCTTGCCGAGCGAGACTATTGCCGCCGCTACGATAAGACCTATGATTATAAGCGCCGCGAGGACGATAAGCAGAGTTTTTATTATTCTTGAATTCTTTTCCAAAGCAAAGCTCTCTTTCGGAATTTCTCTTTGCAAGATTTTACCCTGCGGTATATAGCCGGAGAGAACAGAGCTGAAATCGCTCTCTTCGGCTATAGCAGGGCAATATCTTAATTATATACAAGGTTAAGCGAAAACCCTGTCGAAATAAGCATATCAGAATTTAGTGGGCTTGCTTGTAAGGTATTTCTTGACCATAAGGGCAACCTTGAAGGTCACTGCGTGGTCAAACTCGCGAAGGTCAAGACCTGTGAGCTTTCTGATCTTTTCAAGTCTGTAAACAAGGGTATTTCTATGTACGAAAAGCTTTCTTGAGGTCTCGGAAACGTTGAGGTTGTTCTCAAAGAAGCTCTGAACCGTCATAAGAGTCTCCTTATCGAGGGACTCAAGCGAGCCCTTCTTGAAGACTTCCTGAAGGAATATTTCGCAAAGCGTGGTGGGAAGCTGATATATAAGTCTTCCGATGCCGAGGTTCTCATAGGACATGATAGGCTGCTCGATATCGAATACCTTACCTACCTCAAGCGAGATCCTCGCTTCCTTATATGCTCTTGCAAGGTCCTTGAGGTTCTCAACTATCGAGGAGATACCGATAAGCACCTTTGCGCCATGCTCCTGAGAAACTACCTTTAATATATTCTTAGCGAATGCAACGAGTCCCTCGCCGCTCTCGCTTCTGTCTACCTCTCTGACGATGACGATATCCTGCTCGCTGATGCTGATAACGTAGTCCTTCGTGCTGCCGTCAACCATTCCCTGAATGATCTCGTAGGGGGGAGTTGAGCAGGAGCCCTGGAATTTGATAACGAGAACCGCGCGGCAGTCCTCATTATTGAAATGGAGCTCATTGGACTTGATATAGATATCGCTCGGAAGAATATTATCAAGGATGATATTCTTTATAAAAGAGCCCTTGTCATACTTCTCATCGTAAAGGCTCTTGATATTTCCAAGGGTGATAGCAAGAAGCTGGGTATTCTTTTCAGCCTCCGAGTCATTGCCTTCAGAAAAAGCTATGCAATCATTCTTACCCGAAGCGGTAATAAATCTATAGGAATAGCCCTCGTAGCTGATAGAGCCCTGCGAGTAAGCAAGCTCCTCGCGGATCCTCTGCCTTGACTCTCCTATTTTGCCGAGCTCGCTGCAGGCGATGATAATACCGTTTTCGTCTATAACACCTATTGTGCGGCCAAGCACGTCCTTCATCTGGTGAATGACAGTTTGGAACAAGCGGTTGGACATAATAATAACACCTTTCTCATTGGCTGAAAAACCAATTTGTTTATACTGTACTATATTCTAACTCATTTTTTGGCATTTTTCAATAGTTTTTTCAAGAAAGTTTTATTTTTCACCAAAAAATTTTAAATTCTTTTGTTGCAATTTATGTTTTATAGCTCAAAACGGTAGGAAATTGCCGATAAAATGAAGTCGGGAGCGGTCTCGCACCTTAAAATGCGGCGTCCAAGCCCCGTCATAATAAAGCCTGCCTCGGCTGCCATTTTTGCCTCTTCTTTTGAAAATCCGCCCTCGCAGCCAACAACGACCGCAATTTTTTCGGGCGCGGCGTCTCTTTTTTCAAGCACTGCCTTGACGGACTCCGTCCCCTCGCCCTCGTAGCAGAAGAGCGCAAGATCAAAGTCCTTTGCAGAAGCGAGAAGCTCTCCGTAGGAAATGGGAAGAGATACGGTCGGTATAATTCCCCTTCCGCACTGCTTCGCGGCTTCCTCGGCTATGCGCGAGAGCCTTTCGGTCTTTTCCTTCTGCTTGTCCGCCTTCGGGCGCTTTATGCACCTCTCGGATTCAAAGGGCACGACTGCCGCCGCTCCAAGCTCCACCGCCTTTTGGACGACAAGCTCGAGCTTATCCGATTTCGGGTAAGCCATAAAAAGAGTTATCCTGCACTTCGGCTCGGTAAGGGATACTTCCTTTTTTATTATACCCGCAAGGCATTCCTCGTCTCTTATTTTTGAAAGTCGGCATAGATATTCGTAGCCTGACGAGTCCGAGACGGTTATCTCATCGCCAACCGCCATACGAAGGGATCTCGCTATATGGCGCGCGTCGTTGCCGCGGACGGTGACGGCGCTTTCGGTGACGTCGCTTTTATCAATAAAAAATCTTGGCATATCTATTCTCCGTATCAGACTAACATAAGCGCGGACCAGTCGTTTTCACGCTCGGTCCTCACCACGGTGAAGCCGCATTCATTTGCCGCCTTTATTACCTCTGCTTCCTTCTCGGCGACTATGCCCGAGAGGATTATCGGCGCGCCTCTTTTTAAGAAGGGGCGTATATCGGGGAGCATACGGATTATTATTTCTGCAACGATGTTGGCAACGCAGACGCCGTATCCGTGAGGGATGACTTCAACTCCCGAAAGAAGGTCGGAAACACCCGCCTTGATCCTCTCGGCACATCCGCTCGCCTCGGCGTTTTCGCGCGTGACTCTCACCGCCACGGGATCTATATCGTAAGCGTAGCTCTTTTTTGCTCCGAGCGCAAGACCGCATATCGAAAGAATGCCCGAGCCGCAGCCGATGTCAAGCATAGTCTCGCCGCCCGATATAACGTCCTGCATTATCTTCATAACGAGTCTTGTGGTCTCGTGCGAGCCCGTGCCGAAAGCCATGCCGGGGTCAAGCCTTATGACTATCTCGCCCTCTTTGCCCTCGTATTCATTCCAGCTCGGAGCTATCGTTACCCTGCCTATATGTATAGGAGCGCTGTACTGCTTCCAGGAGTCTGCCCAGTCGTCCTCGTTGACCCCCTCGACCTCGGTCTTATATGCTATTCTTTCTCTCGGAAGAGAGGAATTTATATATTCAATATAGTCCGAAAGCTTCTTATCCTCGGGGACGAAAAGCGAGATCTTAGCGTGGGTCTTATCCGCCTCGAGGATAGTCTCGTCAACCAGCTCTCCGTACATTCCGTTCAAGGAGAAGTCGCTGTAATCCTCTATCATCAGTCCGTTATCGAGCATGCTGATGACGGCTGCCGCGCGGTCGAGATCCTCGGTCTTAACGGTTATTGATATTTTAGTCCAAGCTCCTGCCATTTTTCATCCTCCAAAATCTTTAAAGCTATCGATTTGTCAATATTTATTTGCTTTATCAGCTCTTTTTCGTTATCAAATACTTTTTCATCTCTGAGATATTCCAGGAAATATATCCTTACATTCTCTCCGTAGGCGTTGCCCGAGAAGCCTAAAACGTTGGTCTCTATATGGCTCTCTCTTTCGCCGAAGGTCGGGCAATTTCCAACGTTGGAAAGCGCGGCATAGACCTTGCCGCCGAGCCTCACCGCAGAGGCGTATACTCCTCGCTTCAATGGAAATCTTCCGAGCGGAAGGGGCGTATTCAGGGTCGGTATACCGAGCCCCTCGCCTATTCCCTTGCCTCTTTCAACGGTGCCGCTCGCGAAGTAAGGCTCTCCGAGAAGCTCACCCGCCTCGCCTGCCTTGCCCGAGGCAAGAAGCTCCCTTATCCTGCTTGACGATATCTCCTTACCTTCTATTCTTATTTCGGGGATTATCTCGGCTCTTCTGCCGCCTGCCGCCATAAGCTCGGAAAGGTCAGAGGAGCTTGCCAGAGCGCCCTTGCCGAAGCGGAAATTATATCCGCACACAGCAACATCGGTATTCAGCGCCTCGATAAGAATGCTTTGCGTAAACTCCTTGGGGGAAAGCTCCGAGACTGCGGAAAAATCGCAAAGAAACGCCTCGTTTGCTCCGCATTCCGAAAGAATAGCAAGCTTATCCTCGTCCGAATAAAGGCGCGCCGAATTCGACTTTATACCGCCCTCTGCCGAAAAGGTGAATACGGATAACGCAAGGCCGAGACCGTCTGCGATCGCCTTTGCTCTTTTTATAAGCTCTCTGTGGGCGGTATGCACGCCGTCAAAAAAGCCGAGCGCCGTGACTCTGCCAAAAGCGTTCTCTGGGTCTTTCATTCTGAAAAGATCCTCTTTTGATCTTATTCTTACCGTTTTCAAGCCTTCACCCCCTATCGGCATGCTTTCATTTCTATTATTATACATTTTCAGCCCGAGAATGTCAAGAAAAAAGCAATTAGCTCCGTTTTAAATAAAATATTAATATTAATAAATAAAATGTTTGACAAAAGAGTAAACTTATGTTAAAATCGTCTTGATGGCTGAATTGCCAAAAAAAGAAAGGAAGCTTTTATGAAACTGAACTACAAGCGCACTATCCTCGTAGGCTTTGCCTTTTTCCTGATCAGCGCATTCTGGCAGGCGTACGACGCAATAGTCCCCCTTATCCTCACTAACCACTTCGGACTCCCGCAGACGGTATCGGGCGCAGTAATGTCGATCGATAATATTCTCGCGGTATTTATGCTCCCCGTATTCGGAGCGCTCTCCGATAAGGTAATGACCAAATTCGGCAAAAGAACTCCCTTTATATTCATAGGCACGATCGCCGCGGTCGTAGCCTTCATCTCGCTTATCCTTATAGACGGATATCAGCTTAAGGCTGTGCTTGACGCAGGCATTGCCGAGAGATTTCAGATAGAAGCGGCTCTTCTTGATGAAGCCAAGGAGGCTCTCAGGGAAGCGGGCAAGTCGGGTGATGCCGCTGCCATTGCCGCAGCGAACGCAACGATAGAAAGCATCAATAAAAGTATTGAGGCTATAAGAGTTGATACTCTCGATATCGTGCTTTCAAATATCTGGCCGCTTATCGCGTTTATCGGCGTGCTTCTTCTGGTCCTCATCTCGATGGCGACCTTCCGCTCTCCTGCGGTAGCTCTTATGCCCGACGTAACTGTCAAGCCCCTTCGCTCTAAGGCAAACGCGATAATCAATCTTATGGGAACCGCGGGCGGTATCCTCGTCCTCGTTCTCGGTATGATATTCAAGACGTCCGCAAATAAGTATATGAATTACATCGGCTACGTAATCGCGGTCGTTGCAATTATGCTTACGGGACTTTGCGTATTCCTTCTCACCGTTAAGGAGCGCAAGTGGGCAGAGGAAATGGAAGAGACCACGAGAGCATTGGGACTTGATGAGACCGAGGCAGACGTCAAAGCGGTCTCCGAGACCGAGGCACCGCAAAGAAAGCTCACCAAGCCCGAGCTTACCTCTCTTATGCTTATCCTTGCATCGGTAGCTCTTTGGTATATAGGCTACAATTCGATCACGAGTAAGTATTCGGTCTACGCTACCAATATTCTTTACTTTGACTTCAACTTTACCCTTATAATCGCTCAGGCGGCGGCTGTTATCGCATATATCCCCGTTGGTATAGTTGCCTCGAAGATCGGCAGAAGAAAGACGATACTTGCAGGTATCATTATGCTTGCGGCGGCCTTCTTCATCGGTAATTTCATCAGCTTCAGCACACCCGAGTTCATTATGTATCCCGTATTCATTCTCGCGGGAATAGGCTGGGCGACCATCAACGTAAACTCCTTCCCGATGGTAGTTGAGCTTGCAAAGGGCGGCGAGGTCGGAAAGTACACGGGTTATTACTACACCGCATCCATGGCGGCTCAGATAGTAGCTCCCATTCTTTCGGGTCTGCTTTATGACCTTTTCGGAATGAGACTTATGTTCTTCGCCTTCGGTACTCTCTTCGTTGCTCTTTCCTTCGTCACGATGTTCTTCGTCAAGCACGGAGATGCGAAGCCCGAAGCGCAGGGCGCTCTTGAGAGCCTCGGCGGAGCAGATGATTGATCTTAAGGTAAAAAATAATGATAGCAGTATATATAGCTATTCCCGTGGCAGTGATCCTCGGGCTTTGGGTTCTTCTCATTGCCCCCGGCTCCTCCCGCGGAATGAAAAAATTCAAAAACGTAAAATACGCGCACAGAGGCCTTCACGGTACGGTGGATAGCGATACCTTTGCCGCGGAAAACTCTCTTACCGCCTTTTCCCGCGCGGTAGAGCATGGCTTCGGCATCGAGCTTGACGTCCACGTAACGAAGGACGGCGAGGTGGTGGTATTTCACGATGATACCCTTACCCGTGTGACAGGTAAGGATGGTAAGATCAAGGACTTTACCCTTGCCGAGCTTCGCGAGCTAAGGCTCTCGGGCACTGAGGATACTATTCCCACCCTTCGCGAGGTGCTTGACCTTGTTGGCGGTAAGGTTCCTCTTCTTGTGGAAATAAAAGAGACGGGCTTTGACCATACCATTTCGGAAAAGACCGTAGAAATATTAAAGGATTATCAGGGCGATTATATCGTCGAGTCCTTCAGTCCGCTTGCTTTCGGGGCGTTCAAAAAGAGGCTTCCCGAAATTCAGAGAGGCTTTCTTGGCGATAAGCTTACCGAGAACGAGCAGTACCGCTCCTTCAAGTACCGCCTTATCCAGAGATTTTTCCTCAATATCGCCGCTCGCCCCGCATTTATTGCGATGAATAAGAATAGAGCCAAAATGTTTCCTCTGCCCCTTATCAAAGGGCTTTTTGGAACTGCGACCCTCGCGTGGACGGTCAAAAGCCAAAATGAAGAAGCGGAAGCATATAAAAACGGCTTTGACGGTATAATCTTCGAGGGATATCTCCCCGAAGGCGCGGTAAAGGTAGATCAAAATGAAGCTTGAGCTTGTTGCAACCTGTCTTTTCGGACTTGAGCATCTTCTCGGCGAGGAGATAGATGCCCTCGGGTATGACAGAATATCCACGATAGACGGAAGAGTGACCTTTCTTGCGGACGAAGAGGGTGTCGCTCTCTCCAACGTCTTTTTGCGCTACGCGGAAAGAGTATTTATAAAGGTAGGCTCTTTCAAAGCGGATACCTTCACCGAGCTTTTTGACGGTACGTATTCTCTTCCGTGGGAGAATTTCATCGGAAAGCTTGACGCATTCCCCGTCAAGGGTCACTCTATAAAATCGGCTCTTCATTCGATCCCCGATTGCCAGGCGATCATCAAAAAAGCGATAGTAAAAAGGCTTTCATCGGTATACGGACTGACCGTATTTCCCGAAGAGGGGGTCAAATATCAGGTAGAGTTCTTCATTCTGAACGATGAGGCGGCTCTTATGATAGATACCTCGGGTGTGCCGCTTCACAAAAGAGGCTATCGCCGGGAGTCAAACGCCGCTCCCATAAGAGAGACCCTTGCCGCAGCGATAGCAAAGACCTCGCGCCCGAGAGAAGAGGTGCTTCTCTGGGACCCTATGTGCGGCAGCGGAACTATCGCCATAGAGGCGGCGATGCTGATGAATAATATAGCTCCCGGCAAGTCGAGGAGCTTCGCCGCCGAAGCCTTCCCCTTTATACCGAGATCTCTTTGGCGCGCGGCAAGAGAGGAAGCTCTCGATACCGAGATAAAAAGTGCCTTTCAGGCTTTTGCCTCGGATATAGACCCCGCGGCGGTCGAGCTTACGAAAAGAAACGCCGAGAAGGCGGGCGTATCTGGAAGCGTTACGGCATTCACCGAGAACGCTCTTAATATAGAGGCTCCCGGAAGAAGAGCCACGATAGTCACAAATCCGCCCTACGGCGAGAGACTTATGACCGAAAGCGAGGTCGAGAGGCTTTACCGCGATATGGGCAAGCACTTCCGTTCGCTCGAGCCGTGGCAGGCTTATATAATTACCTCGCATCGCGATTTTGAGAGGCTTTACGGCAGGCGCGCGGATAAGGTGAGAAAGCTATACAACGGTATGATACCCTGCTACCTTTATCAGTTTTTCAAGAATAATAAAAAATAAAAATACATAACGGAGAATGGAAAAATGAACACTAACGTTAACATTCCGAGAGCGGAATACCCTCGTCCCAACCTCGTGAGAGACAATTGGCTCTGCTTAAACGGCGAGTGGGATTTCATCATTGACAATACTCTTTCGGGCCAGTATCTTGACTATAAGGGCAAGTTTGAATTTGATAAGAAGATCATCGTCCCCTTCTGCCCCGAGAGTAAGCTTTCAGGTATCGGCAACGTAGATTTTATGAATTGCGTATGGTATAAGAGAAGCGTAACTCTTCCCGAGAGCTTCGCAGGCAAAGAGGTCATCCTTCACTTCGGCGCATGCGACTGGGAGACCAACGTTTTTGTCAACGGCAAGAAGGTCGCTACCCACAGAGGCGGATATACCCCCTTCTCGGCAAATATAACCTCTGCTCTTAAGGACGGCGAGAACCTTATCGCTGTCGAGGCGAGAGACGACGTAAGATCGGGCAAGCAGTTCGTCGGCAAGCAGTCCTGGAAGAAATTTGAGTCCGCAGGCTGCTACTACACGAGAACCACGGGTATCTGGCAGACCGTATGGATGGAAGCGGTAGATCCCGCTTACGTTGTTAACTACAACGCCGTTTCGAATATAGACGCGCCCTCTGTCACCCTTGACGTAACGGTGAGCGAGGCGGCGTTCGGCAAGAAGCTTTCGGCAGAGATCACCTACCTTGGCAAGAAGGTCGGCGAAGCCGAGACCGTCATCTCCTCGGAGACTGTCGCTCTTACTTCCGCGCTTTCCGAAAAGCATCTTTGGGAAGTAGGCAAAGGCAGACTTTACGACGTTACCTTCACTATCCTTGACGGCGATACCGTCCTCGATAAGACCGAGGCTTACTTCGGACTCCGTACCGTTGCTATGAATAAGCAGGGCTTCTTCCTTAACGGTGAGTACGTTTTCGGAAGATTCGTTCTTGACCAGGGCTTCTATCCCGACGGTATTTATACCGCTCCTACCGATAGCGCGCTTGAAAAGGATATAATAGACTCTATGTCGCTCGGCTTCAACGGCGCAAGACTCCACCAGAAGGTATTTGAGCCGAGATTCCTCTACTATGCGGATAAGCACGGATATATGCTCTGGGACGAAGCAGGAAACTGGGGCTGGGATCACACCAAGATCGAAAATATATATAACTTCCTTCCCGAGTGGCTCGAGGAAATGGAAAGAGATAAGGCGCACCCCTCTATCATAGGCTGGTGCCCCCTCAACGAGACATGGGACCATGCAGACGGCGCGCGCCTTCCCAATGAAATTCCGCTTATGATCCACACCGTTACCCGCGCTAAGGATCCCACAAGACCTATCATAACCAATTCGGGCTTTATGCCTGCGTATGACGATAGCGGAAACTTCATCGGCTCTGCCTTTGATATTCACGATTATATGCAGAAGCCCGAGGAGTTTGCCAAGGTATTCGAGGATCTTGATAAGGGCGTTATCAAGGATCAGACCTGGAGAAATCCCATTTACAATAAGCGCCAGATATACGATCCCAAGAAGACGATTTTCGTCAGCGAATACGGCGGAATAGCATGGGTCGAGAACGGCGTGGGCTGGGGCTACGGCGAGTCGGTCAAGTCTAAGGAGGAATTCCTCGAAAGGCTTGAGGGTCTCACCGCTGTCCTTCGCGAAAACCCCGAGGTCTCCGCTTTTTGCTATACTCAGCTTTACGACGTTGAGCAGGAGAAGAACGGACTTATGACCTACGAGCGCGAGTTCAAATTCAAGGTCGAGGATATCAATAAGATATTCTCCGCTCCTTCCGTAAAGGAAAGAAAATAATTAATGTATATCCAGCTTGATAATTTCGGAAGTAAAAGCTCTCTTAAAAGCTTGTTTGAAGAGGGCGTTTACAGCTGCGTCGAGAGGATACATCAATTCCCCGAGATAGTTCTCGTTATGGACGGAGAGGTAGTAATAACGGTGGACGGAGTCGAAGAGGTGGCGAGGCGCGGAGATATGGCAGTCATTACCCCATTTCGTACGCATAGCTTCAGGACTCCCGAATATTGCAATATATGGATAGGCGTTATCTCGGGCGACCTCGCAGGTGATTTTCTCGGCGGAGACAAGATATATTCAAGAGGAGAAAGAGCGGTCTTCACTCCCTCGCATTCTCTTTTTGAATACGTGCGCTCTCATCTTCCGAAGGAGTACGGAAAGCCGATAGTCCTTGAAGGTGACGAGGCGTACAGAAGCGTAAAGGCTCTCACTTATGTGGTTTTTGAGGAATATATGAGGCTTGTGCCTAACACCTTGGGAAAGATCGAAAATAATGCGCTCGCGTCCACTCTTCTTTACATTTCTGCGCATTTTACCGAGAATATCTCTCTTGAAAGCGTTGCGAAAGCTCTCGGATATTCGCCAACCCATATATCGCATTCTATATCGGTAATCCCCGGTGTCAATTTCCGAAAGCTCGTCAATTCCTTAAGGGTGGACAGGGCGAAGCCGATGATAATAGAGGGCAAGCTGCGAATGCTCGATATCGCTCTTGAGTGCGGATTTTCGGGTGAGCGAAGCTTCAACCGCGCATTCCTTGATATTGCGGGCGTGACTCCCTCGGAGTACAGAAAAGAAAAGCTTTCGGGCGATTGAATAAACAATTAACAATATGCACAAATTCAGCCGTCGGTTTTTTACGCCGACGGCTCTGCTTTTTGCCAAATCGCAAGTTTTGTCTGATTTTTACATGTGTTTTGTCTATTCGGTAAGAGAAAAATCGTTTATAATTTATGCATCCGTAAATTTGTAAATAATTATTAATAAGTGAGGTAAAAACATGAGATCTGCTATGAAAAACAAGAAGATTTCGCTCTGTCTGCTTCTTGCGGTATGTATTATCGTAAGCCTGATAGCCGTCCTCGCGGTGCCCTCGGGCGCGGCTGTGACGGTAAATGAGGGAGCTTCCTTTAGCTCAAGCACGTATTATCAGATGAAGGAGTCGATCCCCGAGCATACGGATCACACCTTGGAGGTCGAGTTCTTCCTTGATCCCACAACGGCTGACAATGAGCGCCCCGGAGTTATAATCGGCAACTGGCACGATGAAACGAGGGATAATAATGAATGGAGTGTAGAGATACATAAGTACGGTAATATAAGACTCTTCCATATGAACAAAGAAAACGGCGCTTTTGAGGCGATATTCTTCAACCCTGCCGACGTAACTACCTTTGCTGAGGAAAACGTCGGTACTCCAACGGATATACGCACTCATATGGGAACTGCGGCAGAGCCGAAGTTTGCAAAGATGTCCGTCACCGTCAATACCGTATCGGGCGAGGCTACCCTTTATATCAACGGTAAGTGGATAATGACCGTCGGACCAAACGGAAGCTCTTACCTTGATAATAACGGAAATACGGTTGAAAATGCGGAGCTTAAGAGTTCTTACGTTCTCGGCAGAACCTATACCCCCAGCGCGAAGAACCCTTACCACGTCATAGGCGGAGACTGCCGCAACGGCTCGGGCGATGACTTCGCGGGCAGGATCAAAAACATCTCGCTCTATGCGGATATCCGTACCGAAGCGGAGATCAAGGCGTATGCCGATGCCACCGACTTTAGCATTGATAGCGCAGACGCTAACCTTTGCTTTGCATATGACTTTACAAGTCCCGAATTAAAAATTAACGAAGGCTACGTTAAGGATCTTTCGGCAAACGGTATTATCGCGGCTAACCCCGGTTGGACTGCAACGGGCAGAACCTTCAGCACGACAGATGCTCTTATGCTTACAGAGGGAAAGAAGCTTACTGTAATGCCCAGAACTTATGAAGCGATAATTTATGCTCCGAGTACTATTACCGATAGCAGAGTCGGAGTCGTTTTCGGTAACTATCATAATGGCGGAACCGAAGGCGCATTGAACTTTGAGATAAGAAATACAACCGATGGCGTTTCAATGCATATAGATCCCGCGCTTCAGGCGGACGGAACAACTAATCAGGCCGCTAAAAACACGACGTCGGGCGTTAGTGTGAGAAATAATTCAGCCGCTGACTATGGCTGGATGCACGTTGTAATGGTGGCGAGAGAAGGCAAAGCAAGCGAGTCATCAACGTCAAGCGCGGGCTATTACTGGGAGGTATACATTAACGGCGTAAGCGTGAAAAAGGTAGACCAGAACACGGTCGTAGGACTTCTCAGCGAATACGATATGTCGTCTATGCAGGAAAAATATAAATTTATGCTCGGAGCGGACCACAGAGGAAGCGCCAATGCAAACGCACGCTTCAAGGGCACAATGCGTCAGCTCGCTCTTTACGAGAACGCGCTCACCGCAGAAGAGATTTACGAGTCTTATATCAACGGAGGCGGTAAGGGCGATAGCATAATCTTAAACTATGATATGTCCTCGCTTGAAAGCTCGGATTACGTTCTCGACACAACGGGTAACGGATATCATATGACTCAGAACGGAGTTTCCCTTGGCAGCCTGATCGGCGGTATGACCTTCACCTCGAGCGATAACCTCGTGCTTGCGGATAAGCTTGATATTCAGCCGCTCACCTACGAGGCTACCGTTTATCTTCCCGAGGACTATGCCGATACCGATCGCGGCGGCGTTATCTTCGGAAACTATCAGCTTGGGACTATTCCGTGCTTGAATTTTGAGATATACTCTAACGGCAACCCGAGATTTTATATGCACGACGATAGCTCTTCTTACACTAGGTCAAGCCTTGTTTTTGAAGACTGCGACATAAGGCAAGGCGGCTGGGTTCATCTCGTTCTAACTCAGGACAATAGCGGCGATACCGCAACCTTTAACTGCTATATCAACGGTGAGCTTATAGAAACTATCACAGATGTTAATAAAGCAAACGTAACTCTTGATGACACTTACACCTCGCAGACCAATAATTTTGCTCTCGGTAAGGATAGAAGAGGCGGCACTCCCAACTATTTCAAGGGCAACATCAAGTCGCTTTCGCTGTACAGCAAGACCCTCACCGCAGACGAGGTAAAGGCTGCTTATGAAAATGGCGGCAAGGGAGATATCCTTTACTACGACCTTTCGGCGGCAAGTGCATCCGCGGGATACGTCCCCGACCTTACAGGCAACGGCTACGACGCAACCAAGGACGGAATAAAGCCCGAGGGCATATCCTTCACGGATGATAGCGAATATTATCTTTCGAAGAAGCTCGGAGATCAGCCCCTTACCTACGAGGCGGATATCTATCTTCCCAAATATTTAAGCCGCGGCGGCGTTATAATCGGCAACTATAGCGGAACAAGTGCGAGCGGATGCATCAACTTTGAGATATCCTCAAACGGAAATCCGAGACTTTATATCATTGACGGCGGCAGAACGGTAAGAGACGTAGTCTTCACGAACTGCGACGTCAGAACGGGAGATTGGGCTCACCTTGCGATAACTCACACAAAGGCGCCGAATCTTTCGACCTTTAATTGCTATCTCAACGGAGAGCTTATAGAGACCAAAACGCTGAAATACAGCTGCGCTGCTGATATGCTTACCGCTGAGGCAAGCTCCCCCTTCTCGCTCGGACACGACTCGAGAAACGGAGAGGGCCAGCAGTTCTTCAAGGGAAGGATCAAGAGCGTTGCTCTTTACACCAAACCCTTAAGCGAAGAAGAGATAAAGGCTTCCTATAATAACGGAGTTGATTCGAGCCTTGATTCGCTTATGGCTTATTATGATCTCACCTTGGAAGATAATCAGGGCGATACGGTAAGTGACGGCTCGGGCAATGGGCACCACCTTAGCAATATATTCAATGAAAGAAGCTCGTCGCCCACGGATTACGCATACTCCTTTGCAGTCGTTGGAGACACTCAGATGCTCACCCTTTACGACTCGCTAAACAATACGAATTATACCTCTTATATATACGACTGGCTTGTTGAAAACAAGGATAAGAAAAATATTCAGCTCGTTATGGGAATGGGTGACGTTACCGATAAAAATACGGCAGCCGAGTGGCTTATAGCTCAGGAAAACGTCAATAAGCTCAACGGTAAAATTCCCTACACCCTTATCGCGGGCAACCATGAAAACCCCGCATCCCTTAACCCCTATTTCCAGAATAACGCCAACTTCACCGCCTTCGGCGATGATATCGTCTATATGGAAGGCACCTCTCTTGGCAACTACTACGTCCGTATGAATATAGAGGGCAACAAGTATATGGTCTTCGGTCTTGAATACGGACCGAATGATGCGATACTCAGTTGGGTATCGGAAGAGCTTGAGAAGGAAGAAAACGAGGGCTATCAGGCGATCATAACCACTCACGGATATATGTATCGCAACAGCACCACGATCTCCTCGAATGACGTTGCGTCCTCTTCTGTCAACAACGGTCTTTCGATCTGGAATAAGCTCATATCCAAGCACGATAATATAATGATGGTCCTTTCGGGTCACGATCCTGCTTGCGATATAGTAATTCGCCAGAGCGAGAGCGCAGGCGGCAACGTTGTCACCGAGATGCTCGTTGACTTCCAGTATATGGACAGAGGCGTTGACTATAAGTCGGGAATGGTAGCTATGCTCTACTTCTCGGCAGACGGCAAGAAGGTCACCGTTGAATACGTTTCGACCTATGCGACTCTTGAAGCGC
>JAFTQV010000045.1 GCA_017462605.1 Clostridia bacterium
CGATAATCAAGAGCATTCGCATCGATAAGCTCGCTTATCAGGGCGAATGCCGCAGATTGCTCCTCGGCGGCTCGATACTAATCGAGCATAGCACGAAGTGCCAAGGGCGCGAAGCGCACTTGCGCCGAAATGGAGTATAATACAGGACGGCAAGCTTGTTGGCGCGATAACTTATATCCTCGTAGCCAACCCCACGGAAGGCTACGGTATTTTCATTGAAAAAATGCTGAATGCGAGCGAGGTCGCTCGCAATGAATTGCCGAAGGCGGCATAAAGCGAAAAAAGAGGGCGCTGCCCTCTTTTTTCATATTTCAATATTGAATTTTTGCAAGAGTATCTTAAATTTATCCTGAGCCGAAAGGCAGGTGTCGGTAAGAAAACCTCTCTCGGTATCCCACTCCTTGAGCCCTCTGTAATAAAAGAGCTTATGCTCCTCGTCTATGATAAACGGAACTATATTATGCTTCAAGCATTCGCCAAACATAATGAGTCTGCCGACTCTGCCGTTTCCGTCCTGGAGGGGGTGGATTCGCTCAAATGCTACGTGGAAGGAGAGTATATCCTCAAGGCTTTTTTCTTTCTTTGAGTTGTAGCTATCAAGCAGGGTTTTCATTTCCTTTGCCACCGCCCTCGGCTCGATGGTATCAATTCCGCCCACCTCATTGGCAAGCTTCTTATATTCGCCTACTCTGAACCAATCAAGACGACTGTCACTCGTTCCGCATTTTAAGAGAAAATGGAGTTCTTTGATATATTTTTCCGAAAGCGAAAGATGGGCGTTATCTATCATACGGTCAATGCATCTGAAATGATTTGACGTTTCGATAATATCGTCAACGTTGACTGCTCTGTCAGAAAGTCCTATCGTGTTAGTTTCAAAGATATATCTCGTTTCGTCGTGGGTCAGGCGAGAGCCTTCGATGTGGTTAGAATTATAGGTCAGGTCTATCTGCACTCTGTGATAAATTCCGCCTGAAAGACGAGCCGTCTTTTCCTCACGCAAAACGTCAAGCAGCGTGCGCTTTTTATCCGAGCGTATAGATCTCCTTGGCTTTTCTGCCGAGTCGGGAACACGATGTGAATGGTGAATGCCAATGGGGCAGCAACGCCAAGGATCATGGCGGTGCAAAGCTTATTATACTTCGGATAATACCTTTTACTCCGATAGATCAACAGTCTCGAAAAACAATTCAAACCGCCTTGAAGGTCTTTCTTTATCTGCGGATAAAACCTGCTTTTCATATAGGATGAAGAGCTTATCCCCCAATATTGCAATATCAGAGTAGCCGCCCAAGTCGGAAATGAAGATTTTGCTGTACGTTTTAAAGCAGTCATAGGATATTTTTATAGATAAGTTTTTTCTTTCGCTATCAGAATCGCAATTCGAGTGATAGATCATTCCGTTGCGGTGCGTCATACTGCCCATACATATGGGATCGGGAAGATTTTTTTCGAAGCGAAGCTCTTTCCATAAGAAAGCGCCGTCCGCGCTTTTTGCCAAGGCGCGCGTTCTTATTTCGCATTCATGACGTATCGATATCAAGATCTCGTTTTCCGCAGTGACTGCAAGCGCGCATTCGCTGGGGTCTATAAGCAGATCCTTAAAAATTATTTCGCCGATGCTAAAGGTTTCTCCGCCGTCATCGGAATAGAGGGTGGAAATAAATGAGGGATGATGCTCCTTCTCGTTTTGCTTATTCTCGGCAAACCAGATAGGTACTAAAAGCCGCCCGTTATGCACGATTCCGTGCCCGGGTCCTACTGCTACCACGTTGTAAAAGAAGTCAACGCTGCTCTCGAAATCCACGCGCTCGGCTTCGCTAAAGGTTTTACCGTCATCCATGCTTACGCATTTCCATATCTCCTTATAATTCTTACAGTAAAGGAAAACAAGCTTTTCGCCAAAGACGAACATAACGGGGTTATTCAGAGTACATCCGCCGCTTTCTACCAAAAGAACGGTTTTCCAGCTCTCGCCGCAGTCCTCGCTTCGGCATATCTTTATATCTATATCAGCCCAATCGCCGCGGGATCTTCTGCACTCGCAATATCGGATAAGGCTTCCCTTCTCGGTTGCGACTATCCCCGGAATTCTGAAATCGGTATACTCACCAACAGCTTTTTCCACCGTCATTTTCACGTCCTCGCGATCTTTTTTTAATATTAAATCAATGCATCTGAAATCTTTCACAAACGCCAATTAAAACCAATATCGGCAATTTGCACTATCATTATATTACATTATCGGAAAAGTATCAAGGATTTTCGGAAGTATTTTTCTGTGATATGATCAGCATTGCCTTTCTTTTTTCAGAAAAATGCACCAATTGACAAGACAAAAATAAAATGGTATGCTATAATCAGTACTAAAGAGGGGGTAGATATATGTATAACGGTATGAAAAAAATTGAAGAGATCATTGATTACATAGAAGCCAATCTCACGTCCGAGATAGATTATGAGGCTATGGCATCGCGTATGACGCTCTCGGTTTATGAATTCAGGCGGATATTTGCATTTATCATCGGCGCTCCGATATCGGAGTATATACGCAAGCGCAGATTATCTCTTGCCGCATGCGAGCTTATGACCGATTCCAAGGTCAGCATTCAAAAGATCAGCGAAAAATACGGCTACTCCACTCCTTCAGCCTTTTCAAAGGCTTTCAGCGAATATCACGGCTTTTCTCCAACGGTCTGCCAGAAGGAGTCGCCCGCGGTCTCGCTTTTCCCGAGACCCAAATTTGAATGGAATATCCGGAGGGCAGAAAGTCAGGATTTCAGGATCATTTGTGACGGCGCTTATGCTATTCGCGGTTATTCGGGCATTTCCGATCACACGGATACCTGCTGCTGCGAAAACGTATGGAATGACTTCTACGAATCGGGCAAGGATGCAGAGCTTTCGTCTGAGACTCTCTTTGTTTCTTATCGGGACGAGGGCGGAGTGGTCAAGTGCTGTATCGGCGAGAGGAATGATGATGCTCGCGAGGATAATGACCCTTCTATGATTCCCGAATGCAGCTGGCTCACCGCGAAAATGACCACAACGGATGATGACGCCGTCAACAGAAAATACAACCTTCTTCTTTATGACGTTTTACCGTCCGTAAAGCTAAAAAGAAAGGCAGGAATACCTACTGTTGAGGTATTCCCGCGCGATATGTCCCGAGATGATTTTGAATGGGAGATAAGAATTCCCATAGAAAAGGAGTAAAATAAATGAATAGAATCGTTTTGATAACAGGAGCTTCAAGCGGCTACGGAAAGGCGACCGCTAAGGCATTCAAGAATAACGGAGACACCGTTATCATGGCGACGAGAAATCTCGAAAAGCTGAATGCCGCTCTCGACGAGATCGGCGGAAATCTTGCCATTTCAATGGACGTGACAAACCCTGCTGATTGGGATAAAACCGTTGAAATTATCAAGGGAAAGTACGGTAAGATTGACATTTTGGTCAATAATGCGGGCGGCGGAGTCACGATCAAGGACGTCCGTGAATTCTCGGTAGACGAGATCGATTCAACAATAAAGCTCAATCTCAACAGCGTTATTTACGGTTGCCGCGCCTTTGCCGATATGATGATGAAGCAGAAGAGGGGCACTATGATAAATATATCCTCTGTTTGCGCTCGCCAATGCTGGCCGAGCTGGTCGGTATATGCGGCGGCTAAGGCAGGCGTCCTGAATTTCTCGAAGGGTATGTACCTCGAGATGCAGCCTTATAACGTTCGCGTCAGCTGCGTTGTTCCCTCTTCGGCAAGCACGGGCTTCCAGAAGGCGTGCGGCATCGGCGAGACCACCGATAAGCTTATGCCCGAGGATATAGCAGAGACCGTTCTTTACATTGCAAATCTTCCCGAGAGGGCAGTTGTTGAGGACGTTACGGTTTGGGGAATAGATAAAGAGATCAATCCCCTTTAAGGAGAATCTATGCATAGTATTTTTATTGAAGCCGAGAGCCTTAAGAGTCTCGGCGGCTGGGTCATTGATACCGCTTCTGCGGAGATGATCGGCTCTGCCTATATTATGGCTCACGGAATGGGATTTCCCGTCTCTGATGCATCGGGCGATATCGATATCCCCAGTGACGGCGAATACCGCGTCTGGGCTTTGACCCGAGATTGGACGGCGCCCTGGAAGGTTGCCGAGCCGAAGGGAAAATTTGAGATACATCTGGACGGCGCGGCTCTCGATAACGTTCTCGGTACGAACGGCAGCGAATGGGCATGGCAGCTTGCGGGAAGTATTTTCCTTAGCCGCGGAAGACACACGCTTTCTCTTCACGATCTCACGGGATTCAACGGCAGATGCGACGCTATATATATAACGGAGAGCATAGAAGCGCCCCTCAGCGATAAAGCAAGCATCGCGGCGCTCCGCGATAGCGAGATCCGAGACGAAGAGACCGTTTACGACCTTGTCGTCGTTGGCGGCGGTATTGCGGGAATATGCACCGCGATCTCGGCTATGAGAAGCGGCGTTTCGGTAGCTCTTATACATGACAGACCCGTCCTCGGCGGATGCAATAGCTCCGAGGTGCGTATCTCTATGGGCGGTATAATCAATCTGCCCCCTTACCCCAATCTCGGAAACGTTGTGCGCTCAATTTCCCCGATAGTCGGATATCCCACCGTCTACGATGCTTGCTGCTTCGAGGATGACCGCAAGAGGCTTGCCTTCGAGGTTCGCGAGAACAGACCCGCGGCGCACAAGCTCTATTTGAATGAGATCGTTACCGACGTTGAGTGCGAGGGCAATATTATCAAGTCTGTGGTCTCTCTCAATGCCAAAACAGGCAAAAGGACGAGAATATCGGGAAGACTCTTTTCCGATTGCAGCGGAGACGGTATTATTGCAAGGAAGTCAGGCTGCGAGGTAATGTACGGCAGAGAGGCGCGAAATGAATTCGGAGAATCTCTTGCTCCAATGGAGCATCAGCAGCTCGTTATGGGTCACTCCATAAGGTGGTATAGCGAAAAGAGAGATGACGCGTCCTTCCCCGACGTTGACTTCGGGCTCACCTTTACGGACGAATCCTGCCTCGACTGCGCCTCGGGAGACTGGGAGCAGGAAGCAGGCTTCACGAAAGACACGGTAAGCGACATTGAATACATCCGAGATTTTGGATTAAGAGCGATATATGCAAACTGGGCTTTCCAAAAGCACCACTTTAAGGGCAAGGAAAAATATAAGGATCTCGCTCTTAAATGGGTCTCGCCGATAGGCGGAAAGCGCGAGGGCTACCGAGTCAAGGGCGACTATATACTCACCCAGAACGATATCGAGGATAAGGTTATTCATCCCGATGCAACAGCCTGCCTCACCTGGAGCATAGATATGCACTTCCCCGAGCCGACCAATCAGGCAGAGTTCGGCGAGGCATTCCGCTCCTTCGCTTATCACAGAGGCATAGAGAAGCCTTATCCCGTTCCCTATCGCTGCCTTTACTCAAAGGACGTTGCCAACCTCTTCCTCGGCGGAAGGATCGTCAGCGCGAGCCACGTGGCATTTGCTTCGGTACGCGTTATGAGGACGCTCGGCGAGCTTGGAGAGGTCGTTGGAATGGCAAGCTCGGTCTGCAAGAAGCATGGTTGCTCACCGCGAGAGGTGTATACAGAGCATCTCGATGAATTAAAAGCGCTTCTTGCGGCAGGCGTTCGCATTCCCGATGCTTTTGAGTGCAAGGTAGAGAACGAAGAGGCTTACCACTTCAAGGATATCGGCTGGTGGTATCTCAATACTGGAAAGTCAGACAGTCCCGATGACGTTGAAAAATTCAAAAGGGGCGTTGCCGCCCTTGGTATCGATCATAAATATCCTATGCCGAAAAAATGGGAAAAGAAATGATCACATTCTTAAAATAATAAAAAGGCAATATCTTTCCGAAACCCATAGCGGGCGGTCTGATATTGCCTTGCTTTTTTATTCTATATCCGCGTCTATCTCGGCAAAGACGTCCGAATACTTTGAGAGAGTCGGTATAAGCGGCGTTACGCCGTCAGCGCAAAGGACTCTCCGAGCCTTGACAGAGTCGGGAAGATAAAGCGGATTCACCTCATCCGCGAGCGCCGAGGGGGCGGCGTTTTTTATATTGAAGAGGCAGAGCGAGCCGCTTTCTGCAATAAGTCCGTCTATCTCAAGCTCCCTTACGGTGCGATTGGGCAATCCCGAATAATGGCGGTTCCATATGCCCATAAGCACGCACTTGACCGAGCTTCCCGCTTCACAGTTTTTGATCGTGATCTTGCCGTCAAAGGTACTGTTGTAGTCATTTCGAAGATGAATAAAGAAGTCTCCCGAGGGGCGCACAACGTTTTCAATATAAAGCTCACCCGCGCCGATAACCAGGATGCCGAAGCCGAAGGTTGAGTCGGTGAGAGTCGCGTTATAGAGTCCCGTATGCGCATCAAATCTATCGAGATAGCAGTCGGTAACGGTGAAGTTGCGGCAGAAATTTGAGCTCATCACTCCGTGATACATTTTGCGATTCGTGATGACCTCGCCGCTCTCGGCATTCTCGTACTGCGATATGCCTTCAAAGACGAGACCTATGCAATAATTCGCCGTTATGGCGTAGCTGCCCATTTCGTTGCGCGAGGTCGAGGCGCCGTTATTCTGCCAGAAGCTATACGCCTGGTGACCCTCTACCACGGAGTCGATAAACCTTACGTTATAGCAATAATTGAAATTGAACGTGCCCTTATACGGAACGCCGTACGACTTATCATCTCCGTAAAGGTCGACCACTCCGTCACCGTTGCGGTCCTGCTCCACGGTCATATCCTCGCCTTCAACCTTATGGGTGATATTATAGAGTGTTGTATTTGAGCGTCCGATATAGAAACCGCGGTTAAAATAGCAATAATTGTTGTCATATTCGGGGTTTTGAGCCTTCGGATCGGGAGCTACCGTTATTACAGTTCCGTTGCCGATCGAGATAGGATCATCATTGATTTTATAGCGAACGATAGAGGTTATAGTCGCATAGTCGTACATTATTGGAGTCGAGGGATCAACGTCTCCCGCCTCGTTGACAAGTATATACTCCTGCTTATTATTTCCGCTATTGGCGTTATTGCCGTAGCGGATAAATATTTTCTCCGAGGAGCTTTCGAGCTTCAGCATACACGGCTCGTCAAAGGTCATGCCTATATTAGTCTGCCCACGGCTTACCGTCATACCGGTTGGCACTGTGACAGACGCGCCGTTCAGATAAGACGATGAGGCGATATTGAATACCCAAACGCTTCTTGAGGTCTTATCATTCCAGGCTATACCCGTGTCGTCAATTAAGATCGTTGAGCCGCAAAAATCGGTATCAGTCCTTACCGTTATCGAAGACGGCGCATAGGCTATGCGGTAGGTCTTACCCGGCTCTGCCGAGACCTTATGCCCCCACCTGTTTGCGTAATCGTGAGTATTGCGGAGCGCGGTATAATCGTCTGCCACGCCGTCTCCCACCGCGCCGAATTCGGAGTAATAGACCGTTCTGATATTCTTCTTGAATTGCCAGCCTGCGGCAAGCGAGATCTCGCTATTCGCAAAAATGCTATCCCATACTTCAGCCACGCAGTCATCAAATTTATCGGGGAACTCGCACTCAATGATAAGATTTCCTTCCTCGGTGACGGCTGCGCAAAATCCCTCGGGCGTGCTATTCTCGCCGCCGTTTTCAACAACGGCGAAGCTGATATAGCTTCCCTCGTCTGCCACGTCGCCAAGCGATTTTATTGCGAGGCGCTTGCCTGTTTTTCTATATATAAGCTCGCGGGCTTCCTTTGCCGCCTCGTAGGCGTAGGAGTCAGCTGCATTGGCGGCTATCGAATAGCTTTCGATCGGCTTACCTGCGACGGTAAAGCTTTTCGCCTCAAAGTCGCGCTGCCTTTTATCTATGCTCTCGGTTATCTTAAGATTTTCGATCTTCTCTGTTTTCTCGGGGTCGGTTATGCCGAAGACCTTCTCGCATAGGTCGGTCATTGCCGCCGTGAGCGCGTCCTCAGAGCCGCCGAGGACGATCAATTTTGAATCAACGATCTCTATTATATAGCCTTCATAGCCGAGACTGTACATATCTATATTGTACCTCTCGCCCCTTTCGGTCACCGTTCCGATGAGTATTTCTATCGGCTTTTCAACCGCTTTATTCTGATTTGCGGCTACGACCTTGCCCGAAGAGATGCGCGAATTTATCGCATCTGCGAGCCGCACCGCGGCTGAATAATTCACGCCAACGCCCGTTCCGATGACGATGCCGAAGGTCGGCTTGCCGTCCTTGATCAAGGTGAGCGTGCCGTCATAAACGACCTCGACCCGAGCCTTGCATTCATCGCAATAGCCGTTGAGATCGGCATCGCTATGCTCAGCGCAGGCGCTATCGCCATTTTCGCTGTCATCGCTACCGTCTGCCGAGCTACCTTCGTCCTCGCCGCCTTCCGCCGAAGAGCCACCTTGAGAGTCGTCCGACTGATCACCGTCTTCCGAGCCGTTCTCGGTCTTGTCGCTATCCTTGCCGCCTGCGGTATCATTTTCTCCTTCGGTATCATCTTTGCCGCCGGAAGCGCCGAAGCTGCACGCCGCAAGCGCTAATGAAAGCACCATGCATATAGCAAAAAGCAAAGCGAGCTTTATTAAATTCCTAAGCTTAGCAGTCTCCATCGCGCTCTCCCTTCTATCCTTCGAAGCCGTGATACCTTTCGGCTTTATTTTACCATACTGCGATAGATTTGTCAATTGCATTAAATTGCTCTATTCAAACCAGAAAGTAATTTCAAAGTATTCCTGTAAGGGAAAGCATATTGATTATAAATGAGTATACCCTTTCTTTACTATACTTATCCAACTTAATAAAGTATTCTCTTGTAAGACGATTTCAGCCTTTAAATAATTATCATATCCTTGCGTTTTTCCGCACGATTTTGTAAGTGATGAGCCACCACAACAGATACTATTGGAATGGCAACAACTGCAAGTGTGTTTATAATCGTCATTACAATTTCAAAAGGTTCCATTTTAGTTCTCCTAACAATTTTACGC
>JAFTQV010000046.1 GCA_017462605.1 Clostridia bacterium
CTTTTTGCCGAGTGAGAAGGAAAGCATCTCTATCAGTCACCTGCGGCGACGTGATATATAAGCCTTCCCCAGTGGGGGAAGGTGGCACACGAAGTGTGACGGATGAGGTGTCTTTGCAATCTCGCCCAGATCCTTCGCTTCGCTCGAGGATGACACCTGAAGGTGTCGGGCGAGGCTTGCTCCTCTCGCGATGAATTGCGTAAGCGCATGAATTGACACGCTGTGTCATGAATTGCAGCAAGATGCATGAATTGCCCTTCGGGCATGAAATGTCACCTTTGGTGACGTAAAAAAAACAGCGTGGTGCCCGATTTGAGCATCACGCCGTTTTCATTTATGTGTTTTTTCATCCTTAACGTATTCAATAATATCTGAAAGGGAGCAGTCCAGCGCCGCGCATATGCGATCTAAAATATAACTGTCATACCGAACGACGCGGTTTTTGTAATATCTGTCTATCGTTTGGAATTTGACCTCGGTCCTCTTCGCTAATTCGTAGCGGGTGATACCTCGCTCATCCAAGCATTTAGCAAGAGTTAATCTTATCATATACACCCCTCCTTCAATACGATCTTTATTATCTTTTTAAGATCCCAAACTGATAAAAGGCGACGGTTGCGGCGCAGGCTACGTTTAAGGAGTCAACGCCGTGAGACATCGGTATTTTGACTGTGAAGTCGCAGAGGTCTATCGTCTTTTGGCGAAGCCCTGTTCCTTCCGTTCCGAGAATGAGGGCGATCTTTTCAGCCTCGCTCAGCCTTTCGTCCGTTATCGAGACGGAGTTATCGGTAAGCGCTAAGGCGGCAGTCGTGAAGCCGTATTCCTTAAGGATAGGAAATCCCTTGTCCTGCCAGTCGACTCCCTCTCCTACCGTTGCGAAGGGGACTTGAAGCACCGTTCCCATACTCACTCTTGCCGCTCTTCTCGAAAGAGGGTCGCAGCAATCGGGTGTGACTAAGACTGCGTCCATATTCAATGCGGCGGCAGAGCGGAATATCGAGCCGATATTCGTTGAGTCCGCGACCGCTTCAAGTATGGCTACCCTTTTCGCATTGCGAAGAAGCTCCCCTGCATCCTTCGGCTCGGGGCGCTTCATTGCGGCAAGGACTCCGCGCGTCAGGGCGAAGCCCGTGAGCGAGCGAAGAACGCTCTCCTCGGCTACGTAGATCGGTATATCTCCGATTTTTTCTATTATATCCGAGACAGAGGCAGAGGAAAGCAGCCTTTTATCGGTAAGAAGAGATATCGGCTCGCAGCCCGAGGCGAGAGCCACCGAGACGACGGTGGGGCTTTCGGCGATGAATACTCCGCCTGTGACCTCAGTCGCGCGCCTCAGCTCTCTGCCCGTCAGCCTGACGTAGAGGTCAAGCTCGGGCGAAGCGATATCGGTTATTTCGATAATATTCATTAACCCTTGCTGAAATATCTTACCGCGTTATTATAGCAGATGTCCTCGATCATCTTGCCGACGAACTCGATATCGTAGGGGTACTCGCCGTTCTCAAGAAGAGCGCCGATCTTCGAGCAAAGAATTCCTCTGAAATACTCGTGGCGCGTATAGGAAAGGAAGCTGCGGCTATCGGTAAGCATACCGACAAACTGCGAGATGAGTCCGACCTGCATAAGGGTCTCCATCTGCTTCTGCATTCCGTCCTTCTGATCGTTGAACCACCAGCCCGAGCCGAACTGGATCTTGCCGCGGATCTTACCGTCCTGGAAGCAGTTCATCATAGAAGCGAGCATCTCGTTATTATTGGGGTTGAGGCAGTAAAGAACGGTCTTGGGAAGCTCATCGGTATAGTCGAGCGCAGAGAGAACGGCGGAAAGCTTCCATGCATATGCGCCGTCATTGATAGAATCGTAGCCTGCGTCGGGGCCGAGCTTCTCAAACATACGGCGGGAGTTATTACGGATAGCTCCAACGTGGTACTGCTGAACCCAGCCAAGCTCGTGATAAATTCTGCCGAGCGCGATAAGGAGAGCGCCCTTATACTTCTCGGTCTCGTCTGCCGTGGGGGTCTCGCCCTTTATAGCCTTAGCGAAGATAGCCTCTACCTCAGCCTCGGTTGCGGGAAGATACTCGAAGGTATCAAGTCCGTGGTCGGAGCATACGCAGCCAACCTTATCAAAGAAATGAGCGCGCTCATCAAGAGCCTTAACGAGCTTAGCAAAGCTATCTATCTCATAGCCTACTACCTTCGAAAGCTCTGCAAGCCAGGGAAGGAAGGTATCCTTCTCGATCTTCATTCCCTTATCGGGGCGGAATGAGGGTCTGACCTTAACGTCAAAGGTCTCGTCCTCTGCGATAAGTATATGATATTCAAGATTGTCCACAGGATCGTCCGTTGTGCAAAGTCCTGTAACGCCCGACATCTTTATAAGCTTTCTTGCCGTGAGAGTCTTAAGCTTTTCATTTGCCTCGGCGTAGATCTTCTCGGCGGTCTTCTCGGAAAGAACGTCATAAATACCGAAGAAGCGGCGAAGCTCAAGGTGAGTCCAGGCATAGATGGGGTTGCCTATGGAATACTCCATGGTCTTTGCGTAAGCCATGAACTTCTCTTCGTCCGTTCCGTCTCCCGTCACGTACTTCTCGTCGATACCGAACTCGCGGAGCAATCTCCACTTATAGTGGTCGCCGCCGAGCCATATCTCGGTGAGGCTTCTGTACTGCTTATCCTCATATATCTCCTTGGGGTTGAGGTGGCAATGGAAATCGTAGATGGGCATCTTCTCCGCATAGCCGAAGTAAAGCTCCTTAGCAGCTTCGGAATCGAGAAGGAAATCTTTGCCTAAAAATTCTTTCATTGGTCTTTCTCCTTAATATTATTTTATTTAACCGAGACAAGTTTACCACATTCTCCCGCCGATTTCAAGAGATTTTTTAAAGTTTCGTGGGCGCGGAGTGTTTTTTCGCCCTTTTCATTGACAAGCGCTTGGCTTTTGGTGTAAAATAATCATAGAAGGCGAGGTGGAGAAAAATGAAATTTACCTTAAAAAAGGCGTTTTTACATACCGCTCTCGTGCTGAGGCATAAGCACGGAGTATTCATCGGCTGCGTGAAGTGCGGTCTTTTCTGGCGCGGTCTTGTGCATGATCTTTCCAAGTTTTCTCCCACCGAATTTATAGAGAGCGTGCGCTACTATCAGGGCAACCGCTCGCCGATAGGCGTTTCAAGGCGCGAGCAGGGAGTGAGCCTTGCCTGGCTTCATCACAGGGGCAGAAACAAGCATCATATAGAGTATTGGTACGATCACGAATGCGATCCCTTGCCTCTTATGCCGTATAAGTATGCGGTGGAGTGCGTTTGCGATAAGCTCGCCGCGACAAAGACCTACGCGAAGGGTAGCTACACCCCCGATATGCCGCTTCTCCATTGGCAGAGATACGGTCACCTTGCGCCCTGCAATCCGAAGCTCTCCCGCTTCATCGAAGAGGTCTTCATCGATATCAGGGATAAGGGCGAAAAGCACGTCTTGAATAAAAAGTATATGAAAAGCACTTATCAGAGGATCTGCGGCTCTAACGACGCCGAAAATTGAAAACTTTTTATAAATAAGTGGCAATTCACTTGCAAAAGCCGTAATATAGTAGTAAAATTATTGCGAGGTTTTTGCCGTGAAGGAAAAATATTCGAGAATAGGTATCGTTGGCGCGGGCGTTTCAAATATCGGAGCTATCCGATATCTTCGGTCGGTTGGAGATTTTCATCTGACTCTCCGCTCGGATAAGCGCACAGATAATATTCTTTCTGCAGACCGCGCTCTTTTCGGAGACGAGGCGTTATCCGATATTGACGAGGAGCTGCTTCTCCTTTCCCCCACCGTGAGGCGGGAGAGAGCGGAGCTTCGGGCGGCAAAGAAGCGCGGCACTAAGATCAGCTCGGATACCGAGCTTTTCTTCGAAAATAATACCGCTCCCGTCTTCGGCGTTACCGGCTCGAGCGGCAAAAGCACGACCTCTTTTCTTATAAGCGATATTCTCGGAAGGGAGCATCACGCATCGCCGCCGCTCGGAAACTATGGCGAAAGCCTTTGTGAAAACCTCGGAAAATACGAGCTTTACGTAGCCGAGCTATCGAGCTTCCAGCTGAATTATTTTGCGCCGAGGTGCAAAAGAGCCGTGCTGACGAACGCCACGCCAAACCACCTCGACTGGCACACCGATCTTTCGGAATACCTTCTTGCGAAAATGAACCTTCTTAAAAATTCCGAGGATATTATATACGATTACGACGCGCCTCTTCCCTTCGAAAAATTGCCACGAGCGGCATTCGCAGCGGTGAGCTCGAAAAAAAGCTACTCCGAGCTTTCTCATTCCGCCCGGGCTGAAAATTATATCACCGTATCGGATGAGACCGTATTTCTCAACGGCAAGAAATATATAGACCTCGGCAAAGCGAGGCGCAAAGAGGAATACAATATAAAAAACTATGCTTTAGCCATAGGAGCGACCCTCGGATACATAGCTCCCGAGAGCGCCGGGGCTGCCCTTAACTCCTTTTCGGGCCTTCGGCACAGAGCCGAGACCGTGGCAAGCATGGGCGGTATAAAATTCGTCAACTCCTCGATAGATACCTCTCCCGAAAGGACTCTTGAGACTCTTCGCGCATTCCGCGGAAGAGTTGCAGTTATCATATCGGGCAAGAGCAAGGGCCTTTCAAACGAAATGCTCGCGCGGGAGCTTCCGCGCCTTACCTCGGGCGCTGTCCTTATGGGTGAGGTTGGAGAGAGAGTAGGCGCATATTTATGCTCTTCGGACTACCCTTATATTTATGCGGATAATATGGATGACGCCGTCCTTTATGCTCGATCTCTCCTTGGCGGCGACGGTACGGTTATACTCAGCCCCGCAGGCACGAGCTTCGATCTTTTTAAGGATTACAAGGAGCGCGGCGAGGCGTTCATCAACGCGGTAAATAGGTTTATTTGTAAATAATTATTGTCAATATAAAGGATTTTAAAAATGAAAAAGGTTTTATCTATGCTGCTGCTCGCGGCAATTACTCTCACCCTTTTCGGATGCGCAAAGAATGACGACGTTCCTGACGGAATGCAGCTTGCGAGGGGCGGCGAGGCTTACGGCTACTATATGTACGCTCCCGAGGAATGGACGGTATCCAACCACGGCGATATCAGCGCCGCATACGCCTCGGCGGTGGACTCCTCTAATATAAGCTATATCGAGATCGCGCCCCCTTCGGGCACTGTGGACGAATATTTCAAGTCGGGTCTTGACGAATTCCGCGAGGCGCCCACGATGGTGGAAGAGAATAAGGCTATCACCTTCGGAAATGCGGATAGCGCCGTGAAGTACGTTTTTGATCATAAGTATGACGGGCATTCCTTCCGCACGATGCAGGTATTCACAAAATATAAGGATAGATTCGGCATCTTTACCTTCACCTCGCCTATGGAGAATATGACGTCCCCCGATCTTAAGCAGTACGAATACTATCTTGACAAGATCAACCTCGTTATCGAAAACTTCAAATACACCGAAAAGAAGGGCGAGACCTCTGCCGATGAGCCTGAGATCGACTCAGACGGATATAAGCTTATTTCGGACAAGTCCACAGCTCGCTTCTCGCTTTACGTTCCCTCGGAATTCACCGTTAAGAATTCGAGCGGAATGGTTGAGGCATTCCTTCCCGACGGCTCTAATATCTCGATGTCCCGCGCTACTACAACGGGTATAGCGATAGACGAATACTGGAAGATGAGAAAGGCGGATCTTGAGGCGATATTCGGCACCGTTACCGAGGTTGCCGAGCCTAAGGCGGTCTCTCTCGGCGAATCGAGCCGAGCCTTCGCTTATGAATACACCTTCAATTATGACGGCGAGGCATACCACGTTTACCAGGTATACGGAGTCACCTTCCTTGACGGCTTTGTCTTCACCTACACGGCGAAGGAAGAAAACTGGAGCAAGCATTTTGACACGGTACAAAAAATTATTGACAAGGTCACTTACTGATGAGCATTTATCTTGACAACGGCGCAACGACGAAAATACGTCCCGAGGCGCTCGAAAAATATATAGAGGTCTCAAGAGACTGCTACGGCAACCCCTCTTCCCTTCACTCCATGGGGCATCTTGCCGAAAAGGAGCTTGACGCGGCAAGAAAGACCGTTCTTTCCACTCTTAAGGACACGCAGTCGGCGGTGGTCTTCACCGCTTCGGGAAGCGAGGCGAATAATCTTGCGATCTTCGGCAGAGCCTTCTCTAAAGAGAGATACAGGCGCGGCGCTAAGATCATAACCACAAACGGCGAGCATGCATCAGTCGATGCTCCGCTCGAAAAGCTTAAAGCCCTCGGCTTTGAGATAGTGAGAATACCTACCCTCGGCGGCAGGATAGATATGGACGTGCTTTCCTCTGCGCTCGATAAGAATACTATCCTCGTCACTATGATGATGGTGAATAACGAGACGGGCGCGCTATACGACGTAGCGAGCGTATCAAGGCTTATGCGAGCCAAAGCGCCCGAAGCCTACCTGCACGTGGACGCAACGCAGAGCTACCTAAAAATACCCTTTACAAAAAAGAGCCTCGGCGCGGATATGATAACCCTCTCCTCGCACAAGATCGAGGGTCCGAAGGGAGTTGGC
>JAFTQV010000047.1 GCA_017462605.1 Clostridia bacterium
ATTGCTCTTTTTGTATCGCCGTTTCCTCACTCGCCGTATTTTTATACGGCTATCGTTCGTCATCCGACGATTTCTGCTCTAAATTAAGCAAGCCCCAAAGGTGTTTCGCACTAAGAATTCAGATTTTTACTTATTTTTGTACGAATGCCTTTATCTATCTGAATTCTTAATGACTCAGCACCTTGAGTATATAATCAGTAAAGCATATTCTCGATCAATCTTGCCTTTTCGGATTCGTGAATATCAGAGCCTATGATAAGGCACGCAACGTTCTCAACCGTGAACGCCTTGGTCTCTATATCCTTCATAAGCTGCTTGCGTACTGTGAGCGAATCCTCAACCGTCATAAGCTTAAGAAGAGCGGTGCGCTTAGCTTCCTCAAGAGGCTTAAGGGGAGAGTAGATCACTCTTACCTTATATTCAGCGCCGTAATCAATATCCGAAACGGTCACCTTTACCTCGCCGTACTTGGTTACCTTAGCATCAATGCGCTCGCCGTTTCTGAATACCTCAACGTTGGCAAATCTCTTCTCCGTGAGTCCGATTCCCATATCTACCGAGGTATTTACTACAATATTCTTGAAGGAGAAGGTCATCTCACGTCCCTCGGGAAGAACGGAGAAGTCGCCCGTAAAGCTTACGTCAACGGTCACCGTACCCTCGTCCGAGGTCGTATTGAATACTGTAAATGCCGCAGTGCCCTTTTCATCGTCCTCGTAAAGAGTATAAGAACCGTCGCCGTTGTAGACGTCAAGTCCGAGCGACTTGGGGTTAGCGCAGCCGTTGCCTTCGTCAAGGCTGAAGGGAAGAACGGTGCCTGCTTTTGCAAGAGCGGGAATACTGTCAAGATGGCGTACCATCTCGATCCACTTGCCTTCTGCTCCGATCCTGTAAACGTCGCCCGTGAATATATCAGTCCAAACTCCCTCGGGAAGCCATACGTTCATCTTGCAAAGACCTGCATCGTCTGAGGGCGCTGTGATGGGAGCGACTATGAGGCTGCCGCCGAAGATGTACTGACCGGGGCACTCATAGCTTTCGGGGTACTTGGCGTACTCGTAATACATAGGCTCAACGAGTCCGAGGCCTTCCTTGTGAGTGCGGTAGTTTGCGGTGTGAAGGAAGGGGATCATCTTATGGCGGAGTATCATAGCTTCTCTCGAAAGCTCGCCGATACCGTTCTTATATGCCCAGGGCTCCTTTGTTACGATAAGGTCAAGGGTGGAGTGAAGTCTGTTGAAGGGGTTGAATACTCCGAACTGAAGGAAACGAAGATAAAGCTCGTCATCCTTCTTTCCGCGCATATGACCGCCGATATCGTGGCCCCACCAGGTGTAGCCGACGTTGGTTGCGGTAGAGGTGAAGTAAGGCATAAACTTCAAGGATTCCCAAGTCATGGTGGTATCACCCGAGAAGCCTATGGGATAGCGGTGGCTGCCTACTCCCGCATAGCGCGACATGATGAGAGGATGCTTGCCGTCTCTTCCGTTGTCATAGTAGTGGTAATGGTTGAGCGCCCAGAGAGGATCAAGTCCTGCCATAGCAGACTTTGTGCCCTGCTGCCAGTCGATCCACCAGAAATCAACACCGTCCTTTTCATAAGGATGATGAAGAATTTTAAAATAATTGTTTACAAAATCGTCGTTTGCTATATCAAATTCAACTTTTCTTTCGGTCGCAGGATCAATACCCATAGCAGTTGCCATTTCTTCGTACATATCCTCGAAATAGCGAACGCCGTCCGCAGGGTGAAGATTTAAGGTCACCCTAAGATTTCTCTCTTTGAGATCGGAGAGGAATTTCTTATAGTCGGGGAAAAGGTTCTTATTCCAGGAATAACCCGTCCAGCCGATCCTTGCCTTGTTCTTATGATCGGTGCCTCTTTCAGCGCTGATCTTGCCCTCGGCGGTAATGTTCTTCTCCTCGTCTACGTAGTCGGCGTAATGCCAGTCCATATCTACCGTAGCAACGGTAAGCGGAATGCCGTAATCCTTGAATTTATCCATAAGATCAACGTATTCCTCATCGGTATATACGTGGTATCTTGACCACCAGTTACCGAAGGAGTAGCGGGGAAGCATGGGGGTAGCTCCGCAGATCGCATAGAGAGCCTGAACCGCCTCTCTGTATGAATCGCCGTAAGCGAAAACGTATATATCCATCTCGTCCGAGGACTTCTCGCAAAGCTTACCCGATTCAAGAAGGCGAAGAGACTCGGTATCGTCCACTACCGCAACGCCGGTCCTTGAGCAAACGCCCGTATCAAGCTCGAGGTTGCTATACGTACGGAGATATACCGCGCCGGTATACATATCGAGAGTTCTCGTCGTTCCGCGAAGGTTACCGTCGTTATTGATAGGTCTGCGCTCGCCGTTTATCAGCACGAAGCTCTTATCAAATCTTTTTGCAAGATGAAGAGTAACGGCGGCGGTCTTGATCTCAACGTAGCCTTGGCTGGTCTTTACCTCAAAATCAACCTTGGGCGTATTTCTGTACCAGATGCTCTGAGTTGCCTCGTCGTTAAACTCACCCTTCTTGTTCTTCTCAATTCTGAAAAGCCTGTCAAAAAGGACGGTGACTCTGTAATCCCCGAAGGTAACGACGTTTGCGCTATCTGCTTTGGGGTAGGTCTTTACGATAAGATGTTTTTCAAGCATAATAAAGCTCCTTAGTCAAAATTTTTATACCTAATTATAACACCTTATCCTCTTTTTTGTCAATATTGAGAATGGATTGGTCAAAAAATTGATACAACGGCGCAGAAAATTGATATTCATCAGCCCTTTTTATTCTTATTTTTGCGGTCAATGAAAATAATAAGGAAGGTCACGCCTGTCACTATTCCGCCGATGAGTATAATATAAGGAAGCGCGCTGACGAAGAATACGAAAAACTCAACGAAGAAGTTTCCGATAGACTTGAGGTTATTCACAAGGTTTTCGCCGATCCTTGCAAATGCGCCCTTAGGTGCTTCGGGCTCGGGTATCACGATCTCTTCTTTCTCGGTGACGGTGAGGTAAACGGTGGAGAACGCCACGGAGTTATCAATAGCGGTAAGCCTTGCTTTCGCCTCGGCAAGCTCGAGCTTGATATCGGTAAGTCTTGACTCAAGCTCGGCGATCTTATTAAGGTCGCCCTCGGTCTTGGCAATAGCGAAAAGCTCTTCAACTACTCCGACCTCGAGAGTCAGAGTCTCTATCTTTGATTTGAGGACCTCGTACGAGACCGAAACGTCATCCTTGGTCGCGCTGAAATAGGTAAGAGTTCCGAGAGTGTTCAGATCTCCTCTGAAGCTATCAAAATGCTCTGCGGGAATTCTAACCGTGATCGAAGCCTTTCTGTACGGAGCGGAATTCGAGTAGGTCTCGGCATCGGTGTATCCTCCGTAAGCCTTGATCTTTTCGCTGATATCCGAAAGGAACTTCTCGTATTCCTTTGTCGCAACGGTAGCATTTGCGGTCTTGATCACCTTCGAGCCGGGAGCCTCGCCCGAGCCTGAGGGGATAGTACCTATTCCCGCGCTGTCTTCCTTATCGGATTCGCTGTAGCCGGAGTCATAGTCTGCGCTTCCGTTGTAGTCCGAGCCTAGGGATTCGGACTTAGCCGAGCAGGATACAAGCAACAAAGCCGATGTAAAGATAAGGACGATAACAAGTAAAATGCTAACTAAAGTTTTCTTTTTCATATTTATCTCCAATCTGTAATAAAATATAGCAATGTGAAATTATTTATTCCGGGTCAACAATTTCAAAGGATACGTAGCTTCCGTTATCCGTGAGCTTTATTCTGACGTCTTCCTCAAATCCGAGGTAGCTTAATACGGTCTCGCAGTCGAAAACGTCCACGGTAAAGAATACCGAGCCGCCCCTGCGGGTGGGATTGAACTCTATGACGTCACTGCCAAGATAAGCCTTCGCCGAAGGTATCTCGCTATCTGAAATATCACCGGAGAGGATGACCTCGATCTCTATCGCGCCCGAAGGAAGCTTTTCAATAATGCTGATGCCTGGGCTTGCAAGAGATCCGTCCGGGTTTAAGGTGATACAGGTTTCTCTTGCATCACTATCGCCCTCCGCGCCATCGTCAGCGCCCGTACTACCGTCAGAGCCTTCGGCGTCACCCTTGTTGCCGCCGTTTACTATCGAATCGAAATCGAAGCTCGGATCGCCTGCGTGCGCGCCCTTGAATACTACCTCGGCGTAGAAAATTATGACCGCAGAGACAGCAAGCACGAGCATCGCAGCCACCGACAGCGAGCCTATTCTCTTGGCTCTGTACCGCGATCGTGACGGGTATTCAAGAAGCTTTTCGTTTATATCTCCGACGGCGAGCAGAATATCCTCGCCGCTGATATGCTTTTTTTCCATAAATATTTTCCTTTCTTTTGCGTCGAAGGGTCAGGGCGCTTCGTAGCCGTATTCGGCAAGATAAAGCCTCAGCTTGTCTCTTACTCTTTTCAGCACGGTCTTGACCTTGCCCTCGGTGAGCATGAGCCTTTTCGCTATCGCCGCGATATCTTCCATATAAAAATATCTGAGGACGAATATATGCCTCTGCTCGGTCTTAAGATTTGAAAGGAATCTTTCTATAATACCGCTTAGCTCGCCCGAAATTGCTCCCGAGTCCGAGGAAGAGGAGTCGGGTATTGATTCGCAAAGCTCTCCCGCGAGGACGGTAAGCGAGCTATCCCGCTTTTCTCTGGTCATCTCTCTTACTCTGTCTATGCAGAAGGCGCGCATGATCTTGGAAAGAAAAGCGAAAAGATAGTTTCTCGGGTCCTTGGGCGGAACGGTCTGCCAGGTCCTCATATAAGTATCGTTTGCGCATTCCTCGCATATTCCATCATCGTTGGCTATGCGCCTTCCGAGCGAACGAAGCGGTCTGCCGTATTTCAGATCGCACTCATATATACCGCGCTCGTCTCGCTCGAAGAAAAGATCTATTATCTCAAAGTCGGTCATTGAAGTTACTCCTTTCACTCTATATACCGATAAGAAAAGGTAAGGGTTTCATTTTTTTGAAAAAAATATTTGAATAATTTTTGCGAAGGTATAGACAAAATTCGTAATTTATGCTAAAATTGAGCGAAAATAAAATTATAGGAGAAAACAATATGGGAATTGCCGTTATCACAGGCGCATCAAGTGGTATAGGAAAGGAATTTGCCCTTCAGCTTCGGGATATGGCGGGCATAGGCGAGTTCTGGCTCATCGCGAGAAACAAAGAGAGACTTGAGCTGACCGCAAAGGAGCTTGGAGTACCCTGCAAAATAATATCTGCAGATCTTTCTACCGAGGAAGGAATAGAAAAATACCGCGCGATACTTGATGAGGAGAAGCCCGAAATAAGCTATCTTGTCAATGCGGCGGGATTTGGCGTTTTCGGCTCGTTTGACGTTCTTGCGGAAAGCACCGTCACCGATATGATAGACGTAAATATCAAGGCGACCGTTCTTATCACTCACATGAGCGTGAAATATATGAAGAAGGGCGCGAGGATAATCCAGCTCGGCAGCGGCTCCTGCTTCACGCCTCTGCCTCACTTCAATATCTATTCATCGTCAAAGGTCTTCGTGCTTCACTACACGAAGTCATTGAACTACGAGCTTAAGCCGTACGGCATCCGAGCGACCTGCTTCTGCCCCGGATGGGTGGATACGGCTTTTCTGCCGAAGTCGCTTGATGCTAAGGATGCGTACGTTCCCAAAAGCATGAAGCCTCTTCTCGACTGCAAAAAGGTCGTTAAGGGCTGTGTCAGAGCGAGCAAAAAGGGTAAAGCTATGTACGTGACGAATTGGTACACCAAGCTTCAGCACCTTTTATTCAAGCTCCTTCCCGACCCGATACTCACTAAGATGTGGCTCGGAATGCTTAAGAAAAACGAAGCGAAGGGAGATAAATAAAAGTGGCAAGACGAAGCTTTAAGGCAGGTACGCTTCTTGCGCCTCTGCCCGCAGTTATGGTAACTGTCGGCGATATGGAAAACTCAAATATTATAACGATAGGCTGGACGGGTATTCTCTCGAGCGATCCGCCGAGGACTTATATATCGGTCCGCCCGACGAGGCACTCGCATAAGCTTCTTTCGGAGCGCGGAGAATTCGTTATCAACCTCACGAGCGAAAGGCTCGCCTACGAGACCGATTATTCGGGTATTTACACGGGCGCAAAGGTAGATAAATTCGAGAAGCTCGGGCTTCGTAAGATACCGAGCGAAAAGGTAGCACCCCCCACAATAGATGGCGCGCCGATCGCCCTTGAATGCCGTGTATTTGAGGTGCTTCATTACGGCACTCACGATGTGTTTTTAGCCGATATTGTAAACGTTAGTTGCGATGAGAGCATACTTTCGGGAGATAAGATCTGCTTTGATAAGGCAGGACTTATGGCGTATGCGCACGGCGAATATTTTGCGCTTGGAAAAAAGATAGGAAGGTTTGGATTTTCGGCATCAAAGGAAGGAAAGAAGAAGAGACGCTCTTCGGCAAGAGCATCGGAGATGAAAAGCACGCCGAAAAAGCCGAGAACGACTCCCCGAAAAAATCAGTCGGGAGGTAGAAAATGATGAAGAACAAGAGCGGCGTAAACGTAGCCGCGGTTGGCGAAAGGGTACTCTCGCTTATAGATAATGAATTCGAGAGCGACGCGTCATTTGAGCGAGAGGTGGGACTGCCCGCTAAGACGGTCAATAACTGGCGCAGAGGAAGAAGCGCGTCGTATATGAAGATGCTCCCTCGCTTGGCGGAGTGCTTTGACGTCTCGGTAACAGAGCTTCTCGACGTTCCGATAAGCTCGAGCGGTCAGGATCTTTCCGAGGACGAGGTGGAGCTGCTGACCCTTTTCAGAAAATGCTCCTCGCTGACCGCGAGGCAGAAGCTTTCTCTCACGAGGACGCTTGAGAGCGTGATAACCCTTTATCTCAATTCGATACCCGAGAAGAAAAAGGGCGCGAAAAAGCATTGACGAGGCAAAAACTTTCATTTTTAGTATATCATATTATATAGTGAATTTCAACTTTTTTTGAATAAGCGATTAAAACATTATAAATTTCGGCTTTTTTATTGACAAAGCCGATCGATTGTGCTAAAATACATTTCGGAAAAGCCTATAATGAGGGAGTAGCAAGCGCAGATCATTGCGTAGCAAGTCAACATGCATGGCGGATATCCGCCTGGCTTGCTTTAAATTGCGAGACTCATGTATTTTTGCATGAGTCACCCTTTAGTTGAAGACTCGTGCGCCGTACGGGTCTTTCTTTTTTTGCAAAATAAATTTAAAAAAGGAGTTTTAGTCTATGCAGTTCTATTGCGAAGACAAGAGCAAGGTTTTAGCCGAGCTTAATTCCTCAGAAAAAGGTCTTTCATCCGCCGAGGCGGCAAAAAGACTTGAGGAAAACGGAAAAAACGCGCTCAAGGCAGCTAAAAGCAAGTCTCTGATCAGAAGATTTTTTGAGCAGCTTCTCGATCCGATGACTATCATTCTTCTCGTTGCTGCGCTCATCAGCGGCGCGCTTGCGGTCTACGAGATGATCACCAACCCCGCCGAGGCGGAAGGCTTTACGGACGTTATCATCATTCTCGCGGTCGTTATCATCAACGCGGTTCTCGGAGTCTATCAGGAGAGCAAGGCAGAGAAGGCTATCGAGGCTCTTCAGCAGATGTCTGCCGCTACGTCAAAGGTAATGCGTGACGGACACGTTCAGATCGTACACAGCGAGGATCTCGTTGTTGGCGATATCATCATCCTCGAGGCAGGAGACGCAGTCCCCGCAGACGCAAGAATTATAGAGTGCGCAAGCCTTCAGGTAGAGGAAGCGGCTCTTACGGGAGAATCCGTACCCGTCAATAAGTTTATCGATATCATCTACCTTCGTGAAAACGAGAAGGACGTCCCCCTTGGAGACAGAAAGAATATGCTCTATATGGGCTCGACCGTTGTTTACGGACGCGGCGTTGCGGTAGTTTCGGCAACCGGTATGGATACCGAAATGGGTAAGATCGCAGGCGCGCTTTCCGAAGCGGAAGAGGGCGAAACTCCCCTTCAGATCAAGCTTCACCAGCTCTCGAAGGTTCTTACTTGGCTCGTTCTCGGTATTTGCGTAGTAGTATTCGGCGTTCAGCTTATAAGGCACGCATCCGACCTTAAATTCGAGGTCGCTCTCGATGCCTTTATGATAGCGGTCTCGCTTGCCGTTGCGGCAATACCCGAGGGACTCGCGGCAGTCGTCACAGTCGTTCTTTCGATCGGCGTTACCAATATGTCGAAGAGAAACGCGATTATAAGAAGACTTACCGCGGTTGAGACTCTCGGCTGCGCTGAGATCATCTGCTCGGATAAGACCGGTACTCTTACTCAGAATAAGATGACGGTCGTTGACTTCTTCGGCGAGAGTGACGTCAAGCTTGCCAATGCTATGGCGCTCTGCTCGGATGCGGAGATAGATGAGGCAGGCGTTGTCACGGGAGAGCCCACTGAGGCGGCTCTCGTTGCATTCGCAAATAAGCTCGGCAACCATAAGGCAACGCTTAAGGAAGCCGCTCCCAGAGTGCTTGAGGCTCCCTTTGATTCCTCGAGAAAGATGATGTCCACCGTTCATAAGACGGCTGAAGGAATAGTTCAGTACACCAAGGGCGCGCCCGACGTTGTTATCGAAAGATGCACTCATTATCTTAAGGACGGCGTTCCGACTCCTATCACCAAGGAATACGTGGATGAGATCCTCAAGGCGAATAAAGAAATGGCAGACCGCGCGCTGAGAGTTCTTGCTTCGGCTATGAGGACGTATGACTCTATCCCCGAAAGCGCTGAGCCCGAGGCTCTTGAGAATTCGCTCTGCTTCGTTGGTCTTACGGGTATGATAGACCCTGTCCGCCCCGAGGTCAAGGACGCTATCGTTGAGTGCCGCTCTGCGGGAATAAGACCCATAATGATCACGGGTGACCACATCGATACAGCTGGGGCTATCGCAAAGGAGCTTGGCATAATCGAGGATGAGAGCGGCGCTATGACCGGCTCGAAGCTCAACGAGCTTTCCGATGAGGAATTTGAAAAGATCTTTATGAATATCAGCGTATATGCAAGAGTTCAGCCCGAGCATAAGACGCGTATAGTATCCGCTTGGAGAAAAGCGGGCTACGTCACCGCTATGACGGGAGACGGAGTCAACGATGCTCCTTCGATCAAGACTGCCGATATCGGCGTCGGAATGGGTATCACGGGTACTGACGTTACAAAGAACGTTGCTGATATGGTCCTTGCGGACGATAACTTTGCAACTATCGTTGGCGCTGTTGAAGAGGGAAGAAGAATTTACGATAATATCCGTAAGGCGATTCAGTTCCTTCTCGGCTCTAACCTCAGCGAGGTGCTTTGCATATTCTTCGCTACTCTTATCGGCTTCACCATTCTCGAGCCTGTTCACCTTCTCTGGATCAACCTTGTAACAGACTCTCTTCCCGCGCTCGCTCTCGGTATGGAAAGAGCTGAGCCGAACATTATGAAGAGAAAGCCGCGTGACTCAAAGGCGGGAATATTCTCGGACGGACTCGGCTTCAACGTTGCTTATCAAGGCACGCTCGTTACGGTTCTCGTTCTCGTTTCCTACTTTATAGGTCACTTCCTTGAGCTTGGCAACTGGAATATCGGAGATAGCTCTCACGGTATGACCATGGCGTTCCTCACCCTTTCAATGGCTGAGATATTCCATAGCATCAATATGCGCTCGGCAAAGCAGAGCATATTCACCCTCGGCTCGCATAATAAGTTCCTTTACCTTGCTGCGGGCGGCTCACTTCTTCTGACGACTCTCGTTTGCGAGATACCCTTAATTGCAGGAGCGTTCGGCTTTACCTCTATCGGTATCGTTGAATATCTCGTAGCGCTCGGACTCGGTATATCCGTCATCCCCGTAGTTGAGCTTGTCAAGCTTGTTCAGCGCAAGCTCAGCGCAAAAAAGAATGCTGCGTAAAATATCACTATAAAAAATGCATAAACGAAAGAGCCCGCGATTGCTTTTGCGGGCTCTCATTTTTGTTGGAAATGCTATAATCTTGCAGAGGACGGATATTTTTCTTGACATACGCCAAATAATTGTGTAAAATAAAAGAAAAATATTTGAAGGGAGAATAAGCATGCCAACAGCAACATCTTATAAAATAAGAACAAAGAGGAATAATCTCTTTTTGCGCGTTTCCGAGGGTCACTTCGCAACTAACCACTCGCACATCAACTACTATATTGACGTTACCACGCAGAAGACACGTTTATCCGAGGCTCAGGCGGTCGCTGAGGAGCTTGTCAGCTATTATAATAATTCAACGATAGTTGATACTATCCTCTGCCTTGACGGAACAGAGGTCATAGGAACCTGCCTTGCCAACGAGCTGACTCGCGGCAACTTCCTTTCGATCAATGCGCACCAGACGATATACGTACTCACTCCCGAGCATACCTCGGGCAGCCAGCTCATATTCAGAGACAGCCTGCTCTCCGCAGTAAAGGGCAAGCACGTGCTTATCCTCGCGGCATCGGTCACCACGGGATATACCGCAAAATCCGCAGTCGAGGCTATTCAGTATTACGGCGGCGAGGTGGCGGGAATAGCATCAATATTCGCAACCGTGGATAGCTGCGCATCCTACCCCGTGCATTCGGTATTCGATCCCAAGGACCTCAAGGACTACAAGAGCTATCCTTCGCACGAATGCCCTCTCTGCAAGCAGGGCAAGCGCATCGACGCCCTTGTTAATAGCTTCGGTTATTCTAAGCTCTGATCCTTCAATTATTATAGAAACAGGTCGCCTCGGTATAAAACTAAGGCGACCTGCTTTTATTTAGACCCGCTTTTTACAAGAGTGGCTTTTTTGATCTTGTAAAGCTCTTCTGCTGCGAGGGATAGCTTGGTGATAACGTCGGTTTTGGTCGGGTAGCAGTAGAATGAGTCTTTTTCGGTGGAGATGTCTATGCAGTCGAAGGGTTTGATATGAGGGAAGTCGTATTCGGTGTGAAGGCTTATGGTCTCAAGCGGCTGGCGGTGAACGAGATAGTTCTCTCCGTTGTAATGCCCATTGATAACGATGCCTTCGTCTATACTGTGCGTAAGGGTCGCCTTGCCGAGGGGCACGAATTTATAGCAGCCGGGCATTGAGTAAACGTCCACCTCGTCGGAAAATGAGTATTCGCCTCTCAGTATCTCATCTCTTACCTCGGCTCTTTCCCATTCAAACCAATCGGGGATATGTGAAAATTCACACTCGCCTTCCTTTGCGGAAAGCTCGCCAAGCTCGGAAAGCTCCCAGACCTTGCCGCACTCGCGGCAGTAAAGCTCTGAGCCTTGGCTTGCCATTTTTGATTCTGCTTTGCAGTGAGGGCATTTATACAGTATTTTGTGAAGACCCTCGGCGCGGTAAGGCTCGGTTATGCGTATGCCGTTTTCCTTCTGATACTTATAATCGTCGTACTGAAGTGCTTCTCTGATCTTAGCGTTGATCTCATCTACCGAAAGGGCGTCTATCTCCTCTGTCGTGAGTATCTTTGTGAGGGTGGTATGGAGAGGCACTTTTCTCTTCTTTCTGAAGTTCCAGAAGGGGGCGTGTAAATAATTTCCGCGGTGAACGACGGCAACAACGGGCACGCGGCACTGTTTCACAAGCATTCCGACAGAATCTGGAATAAGAGAGGTCGTGCCGCATGGGGAGTACCTCGCCTCGGGGTACATTCCGAGAACGTCACCCCTTTCGAATACCTTCTTGATCGATCTTATAAGGTGAAGATCGGTCGTGAACTTTCTTGTGCATATAGCGCCGATCCACTCCATAAGCCAGGGGCGGTTATAATATCCGTCTATATTGACAACGTTATTGACCCTCGCGGGAAACGTGCCGAGAGAGGCAAGCTCGAAATCGACGAATGACATATGATTGGAGAGCATCATATAGGGCGGCTTCAGACCTTCCATATTAATTTTCTCTACCTTATGCTTTTTGCCCATCAGCATTATCTTTGAGAGAAGCTGAATGAGCGCCGTGAGATAGATTGGCTGCCTTATCGGGTATTTTGCGGTATTATAGTAAAGATCCTTTTTATAATTGACTTCCTTTTTATCCATATCCGTCTCCATAGTTAAAAAATCAACTTATTGTAATATATTTTAAAAGAAAAATCAAGTTTTTTTACAAAATATGTTGAAATATGTTGAATGGTAGTATAAAAAGTGATAAAATATCTTTCGTAAAGTGTGAAAAGAGGTTTGGTATGGAAATATTCTACATAATATGCGCGGTCATACTTGGCTTAGCCTTGATATGCCTGATAACCGCATACGTATGCTTCAGAATGGTTTTTTTAGCTCCGCCGAAGGAGAAAAGAGAGCCAAGTGAAAAGATACCGCTCCCCGAGGGAGAGGAGTACGAGCCGTACTATGAGAGAATGCGCGCCGCCGTTCTGAGAGCGAGAGAGCTGCCCTACGAGGAGTTTTGGATCAAGTCATTTGACGGTCTCACTCTGAATGCAAGATATTACGAGAAGGAAAAGGGCGCACCGATCGAATTAATGATGCACGGATACCGCGGAAGCGCGGAAAGAGATATGTCTGCGGGCATATACAGAGCCTTCGCCGTCGGTCACAACGCCTTCGTTATAGATCACAGAGCCTCGGGCAGAAGCGATGGAAGGGTAATAAGCTTCGGTATAAATGAGAAGAAGGACGCCCTTCGCTGGCTTGATCTTATTATAGAGCATTTCGGCGCCGATACCAAGGTCATCATAACAGGTATTTCAATGGGAGCGGCTACCGCTCTTATGTGCGCGGGAGAGGAGCTTCCCGAGAACGCCGTCGGCGCGCTTGCGGACTGCGGATATACCACAGCAGAGGAGATCATCAGAAAGGTCATTCGCGATATGAAGCTCCCCGATAAGATATTTTATCCCTTTGTAAGGCTTGGCGGCAGGCTTTTCGGCGGCTTCGATATAAACGATGCGGATGCTCGCGAGGCGGTGAAGCGCTCGAAAATACCCGTCATCTTCTACCACGGCTCTCTGGATGCATTCGTTCCCGAATATATGTCGCGCGAGAATTATGAGGCGTGCCGATCAAGGAAGGAATTTATCGTAATAGAGGGCGCGGCTCACGGATTATGCTATCTCATCTCTCCGAAATATTATATCGAAACGCTTTATAAATTCTATCCTGAATTCAGCAAAATAGACTGATAATAATTAAAAGCATCGACTCAAAACAATGCGCTGAGCCGATGCTTTTTATTTGATAATATAAACAATGATTGTCAATCCTGCTTATTTTCATCGTCAGAAGAGTTTTTTGCGGTGTCATCATCCGATGCCGCGGGAGCAATGCTTATATCATAAGAATTGCTTGCCTTCTTCTTGCCCTTGAGCTTTGACTTAAGGCTCTTGAAGGCGCGGTGCAAAAATCCCTTTTCGGACGTATCCTTCTCACTCTTCTTGGCTTTCTTTTCGCTCTTATCCTCGCCCATGAATTTTGAAACGAGGGTATTTATAAGCTTGCCCGAGCTTTCCTTTCTTTCGGAAAGCTCTTTATTCTTTTCCGAGATGATCTCATCGCAATCGGTTATGCGTTTATCTATTCCCGAGATCATGGGATTGAATGCTTTCGTGAGCTTTGCCTCGATAAAGTTCTCGCCGAGCTTTCTTTCAAGCGCGCCCATGGCAAAGCCCGCAAGACCCGTCAGGCTGAAGCTTTCGAGAAACTTGTCCGCAATGCGCTGATTTGGCAATTCCGAAAGGCAGAGGCATACGCCGCTTTCCTCTTCCTTAAGAGTGATATATCTCGTATTGGGAAGCTCGGGGTAGATAAGCTCTATCTTGTAAATAGGATTGTCAAACTCATCGAGAGTAGCCTCGCCGAGCGCTCGAACGCGGTATTTCTCGCCGTTGTAGTTTATCTCGGTCTCGATATGACCGTAAATGCCGATCGGGTATTCATAGGTAACTCCGCCTTCCTTGCAGGTGAGGTAAAGACCCTCTCCCTTTCTGTAAAGCTCAAGCTCCTCAATGCCGCCGCCGTAATTATTCTGAAGAACTCTTACGAAAAGAGGCATAAGTCCGAGATTGTTATCGGGGAAAACGTATTCTCCGAGGATCGGCTCCCAATTAATATCAAAAGGGTGCTTGTTTTTTATACCGAGGGTATAGAGAAGTCCGCGCTCCTCTTTTTCGGGGTGGGTAACCCTTCTTTCCTCAAAGAAGCATTTTACCTGCCTTCTGTATTCCTTGTATTCGGCGCGAGTGGACTTCGTATTCTCATCGAGACCCAAAAGCGCTTTTCTTATTATTTCAAGTGCAGGACTGTTCTGGAATATCTCGTTATTGCCGGAATTGATAGCAACGACGATGCCGTCCTCAGGGCTGACCCAGACGTTTTGCCCGAGCATTCCGCTGAGAAGATAATCGCTGCCGTCTCTCGCTACCCAGACGTGATAGCCGTAATTGAAGTCGCCCTTATCGGTTGAGGCGAGAGAGTGGGTGAGAAGCATCTTCGTGATAAATCGCTTTGAGAGTATCTGCCTTGAGCGGTATTTTCCATTGCCTAAGAGCATAAGTCCGATCTTTGCAAAGCTCTCTGCGGAGAGATAGAGTCCGAATCCGCCCTTCTCGCATCCCTCGGGGCTCTTTTCCCAGAAGAAGCTTTTTATACCGAGCGGATCAAAAAGCCTCGGTTTAATAAAGTCGGAAAGGGTAGTTCCCGTCACCCGTGTAACTATTTTCGCGAGGATATAAGAGTTCATACTGTTGTATTGAAAGGTCTCGCCCGGCGCTGAGGTCATCTCGCATTCGAAGAAATCCTCTGCCCACTTGTCGCTCGTCACAACTCCGATCTCAGAGAAGGGAACTCCGCTTTTCATCGTGAGAAGATCCTCAACGGTCAGCTCGGCGAAGCGGCTGTCCGCAAAGGGAAGCTCGGGGAAGAATGCCGAAACCTTTTCGTCAAGAGCGAGCTTCCCGTCATCAACGAGCATGCCGATAGCGATAGCTGTGACTGTCTTTGACATCGAGTGCGCAAGGTGGGGGGTATTCACTCCGTAGCCGGGGGCAGCCGCTTCTGCTATGACCTCGCCGTCCTTGACGACTATAAGACTGTGAACGTTGGCTCTTTTTTCTTCCTCAAGTGAGGAAAGCATATTTGAAAGGACCCTCGCGTATTTTTTCTTCTTACCGCAAATTCGCCTCGGAAGTGAAGGCTCCTCGTCACGAAGGATCTCAAGCTTCGCGGGTGAATAGGGGACAACGGCAGGGTCTTTATTTTCGGTAATGGCAAGTCCTACGACAAGCTCTATTGCTTTTTTCTTAAATAATTCCATAAATCATACCCGTGTGAAGTTTTTTTATGCGAAAATTCCGATAAGATCGCAAAGAAGACCGAGCAAAAAGCCGCTCGCCACAAGAATCGATACCGCTATAAGATTTCTTTTGATATCCTTGCTGACGCGGAAAAGAACGAGAATTCCAACTCCCGCTCCCGAGAAAAGACCTGCAAGCATACAGCCTGCGGTAATAAAGCCCGAGGTATAAAACTCTGTCAGAGCTACGGAGACGGCGCAGCTCGGTATGAGTCCGAGAAGAGCCGCGATAAGATGCCCGATGACAGGCTTATCGTAAGTAAGCTCTATCATTCTTTCCTCTCCGATAAAGAAGATCGCAGTATTGATAAGAATTCCCGAAATAAGCACGAAAAGCGCAATGCTCACCGTGTGATGTATAGCGGAATGAAGTATGCCGCGCTCGCAATGGCAGTTATCGTTATCGCAGATCTCGTCTATATTGATCTCTTCTTCGCTTTTTTTAGTGAGGTGCAGAATGAGATCCACCAAAAATCCGATAAGTATAGCTCCGATGAGCTTGCACGCAAGGATAAGAAGTATCTTGCCCACTCCTATATCGGGGTTTCCGATGAGAAGAGGAAGCATTTCGTCCGAGGTCGAGAGAAATACGGCTATAAGAGTGCCGAGCGAGATGACCTTTCCTGCGAAAAGATTTGCCGCCATAGCCGAAAAACCGCACTGCGGAACAAGTCCCGCAACACCGCCGATCATAGGACCGAGCTTGCCTGAGCGCTTCATCAGGCTGACCGTCTTATCCGATGCCTTATGCTCGATAAACTCCATAAAAACATAGGTGAGAAAAAGGAAGGGAAGAAGCTTCAAGACCTCGATGAGAGAATGAAAGATAACGCTGTCAATAAATTCGCCGAGCCTTCCGAGATGCTCGGTGAGAAATGAGCTTAGCCCCTCGTGGTCGGCGTGAGAATGAAGCGCTGTAAAGAGATTATTCATTTCCTACACCCCCGCGCAGGCTTTGCACCTGCCGAATATCATGCTTCCGTCCTCTACCTCGAAGCCCTTGCGGTCAAGCAGAGTATCTATCAGCTCGTGCGAGAGCGACTTTTCAAGATGAATAAGCCTTCCGCATTTTGAGCATTTGAGATGAAGATGCGTGCGGCATTCCTCACCGCCAACGTACTGATAGGTGCAGTGCCTCGTTTTGCCGTCCGATATGCGCCTGACAGAGCCTTCGGATACAAGCTCCGATACTATTCTGTAAACAGTGCTTTCGCCGTGACCGTCTGCCGCGACCATCTCGCAGATCTCAACGAGAGAGAATGATCTTTCAGCCTTATCAGACAAAAGCTTAACTATTAATTCTTTTTTGCCCGTATTGTATTTCATATATTCCTCGCAAAATGAGAATTATTCTCAAAATCTTATATATAATACAATATTTTAAAGCGCTTGTCAATAGCTTTTAAAAAATAATAAATTAATAATTAATAAATAGCATAGGCGTCAAACTATAATTATATCCGCCGAGGCGGTGAACTTTGCGTTTTTGCGATAATCCTTCGGAGACTGACCCGTAACCTTATGAAACTGGCGGTAGAAATTTCTTTCGCTGCCGAAGCCTGTCAGAATAGCTATATCAAGAATGGTCTTGTCCGTCTCTGATAGGAGTATCCTCGCCTCGTCTATGCGCAAAAGAGAGAGCAGGGTAGCAAAATTTATTCCCGCAGAGCTGTTGATCGATCTTGAAAGATGTGTGCGGCTGTAGCCTATCGCGGCGGCAACTCCGTCTAATGTCAGTTGCTCGCTCTTGTGGTCGCTCATATAAATGATCGCCTTTGAGATGACGCTATCGTTTCTCTCTCTTTCACAAAGCTCGACCTGAGAAGAAAAATCCGCAAGGATAGAATAAAGAAAGCTTTTTACTTTAAGGAGCGAAAGCTTTTTTTCCTCGTGAATACGGCAGAGAAAAGGCTCGAGGCTTTCACCGTCTACTGTGAAGACAGAGCGCTTGCCTACCCTCGTATCGTTTTGCTTGAAGAAGCTTTTCGCTATCGAGGCGGCAAAGTTAAATCTGAAATATTCGCAGCCGTCCTCTCTTCGGTATTCGTGAGGCTGGAAGGGGAAGAGAAGGGCAGCCTTACCGTCCGTTATGACCTCTTCCTCGTTGCCCACCGTTTGCACGGTTATCCTACCCTGCTTTACGTAGAGTATCTCCGCGCTTCTGTGAAGATGCAGGGGCATATAAAGCGCATCATTATTATTAAACCTTTTTGCATGCTCTTTAAACCTGAATTGAGCAAATTGCTCCTGGTCGCTCATATAAAACTTCATATTTTTGCCTCTATGGTATCTTTTGTCATAAATTATAACACTTCTGGCATACTTTGTCAATACGCATATGTTATAATTTAAGTACGCAAGATATTCAATTATAATAACCTTAAATTAAGGAGAAAGAGTTATGACTAATAGGCATTCAACGGGAAGGCGCATAAAGCTTGCCTCTCTTTTGATCTCGCTCTTTATCTTCACGGCGGTTCTTTTCGCGATCCTTGCCCTCGGCATCGGAGCGGACACCGTTGTTTCAGACAGAAGAGCATTCGGTTCGGCTGACGAGCAGACCCTCGAAAAGGATCTGGCTTCAACACCGAAGACCTTCGAGGCGCTTTTCTATGCCCCCACCGCGGAGGGCGGATATCACCGCGGAGTATTCTTCGGCAATGGATCGTCCGAGGGTCCTTATATCAATTTCCAGACGGTATGGAGCGGAATTCCCTCTATCTGGATTAAGGATCCGGAAGGCAACCGAATAGATATAAACTTCGAGGGAGTTGACGTCAGGTGCGACGGTTGGGTGCATCTCGTTATCACTCACGAGGTAAAGGAATCGGGCGGAGCTGATTTTACCTGCTACGTCAACGGCGAGGCTAAGAAGACGGTCTCGACCGATCTTTCCTACGATATCGATCCCGAGCTTCTTCAGCTTGAGACGAGCTTTATGCTCGGAAGAGATATGAACTGGAGAAACGAGCATTATTTCAGGCACAACGTAAAGCACGTTGCTCTTTATTCAAAGGCTCTTACGGCGGATGAGGTAAAGGCGTCCTACGATAGCGGCGCGGCAAACGTCTCGGGGCTTATGGCGTACTACGACCTTACCAAGTCCTCGAATCAGGGCGAGAGTGTTTCTGACTCCACGGGCAACGGATATAATTTCACCTCTGCCTTTTATTCAAGAGAGAAAGCGGTTGGAGATTACGATTATTCCTTTGCGGTGGTCGGCGATACGCAGTGCCTCGTTGAGTACGATACTGAGAATTCGGGCAAGGAGACCACCAACGCTATATACGACTGGCTCGTAGCGAATAAGGATAAGAAGAACATCAAATACGTTCTCGGCCTCGGCGACGTCACGCAGGACGACCTTGACACCGAATGGACGACCGCAAAAAATCAGATAGCTAAGCTGAATGCGGTGGGAATGCCTTATTCTCTTATCAACGGTAACCACGATAGTGTGCCTCAGCTTGATAAGTATTTTGCCGAGGATGCAAACTTTACTTCGCAGGAAATAGGATATTACAGCGGAACGAGCCTCGGCAACTATTACGTTAAATTCGAGGTAGGCGGCACCAAATATATGGTAATGGCGCTTCAGTTCCCCTATACGCAAAAAATAATAGAGTGGGCAAATAACGTTGTCGCTTCAAATGCTCAGTATAACGTTATCATCACTACTCACGCATACGTGGATTTTGACGGAACTCTCCTTGAGGAAGGCGATGCGGGAACGCAGAGCCATTATAATGCATCAAATATGGATGCGGACTATATGTGGGATTATCTCGTCTCGCAGAATAAGAATATAAAGCTCGTATTTTCCGGTCACATTGCCGCGGATAATATTGTTCGCCGCGAGAGCGTTGGAGTTCACGGTAATACGGTTCACGAGATGCTGATCAATCCTCAGGCTATGGACCATGCGTTTATGTACAATACGGGCATGGTAGCTATGCTCTATTTCTCAAATGGCGGTAAGGACGTCGCGGTCGAGTACGTTTCAACAGCAAGATCTCTTGCGGCTATCGAGGCTGATGCCAATGCCGAGGACGTGCTTTACAATACGAGAAATCAGTTTAAGATAAGCCTTGATGAGCCTCGTGCAGAGGATAAGGGCGAGATCGATCTCTGGCTTGTCGGCGGTCAGTCCAATGCGGTTGGATACGCCAACAATATCGTTCCCGAGCATTATTCCGATTCAAGATACTTTGAAGGCTTTGAAAACGTGCTTTATTATGGATACGGCGAAAAATGGGTCAATGGATTTGACCTCGTCAGATACGGTGTCGGCAGACCGGGAAGCAAGCATGCGGGCGTTGAAATAGGTATCGCCGAGGCGCTTGGCAATACGGGCGGAATGCACGCCGTTATCAAGTATGCTCAGGGCGCGACCTTCCTTGCGCCCGATACCGCCTCTAAGTATTCGGTTGCATACGGAACGTGGACTTCTCCTTCATATATAAAGGATAAAAACGTAGTCACAGACGGCACAAAGACAGGACTTCTTTATACCAATTTCATAAACACGGTCGAGTCTGCCTGCGCCGAGCTTCGCGAGATGGGATATACGCCCGTTGTCCGCGGTATGTGGTGGATGCAGGGCGAGGCTGAGTGCGGCAACGTAAATAATGCCAATGCTTACGGCGAGCTTCTTACCTATCTTATCGGAGACGTAAGGCGCGACGTCGGCGCGATCGTCGGTCAGGATCTTTCCAATATGCCCTTCGTATTCGGTAAGATCTATGATAATCCCAACGTAGAGGGAGTTCCCGCATACATAGAAAACGTTCGTCAGCAGCAGGAAAACGTTGCTAAGGGCAGCACAGGTGTAGCAAATGCATTCATCGTTGATCCCGGAGCATTCTCCGGCATCGCTCAGCACGATAACTGGCACTTTGATGCAAAGACTCAGGCTTATCTCGGTAAATCCTTCGTTGCGAAGACCTTGGGAGCGCTTGGGCTTTATAAGGTCACGGGCTACGGCATAAACGCAACCCTTTCGGGCGGCGGACTCTATAAGAACGGAAGCAGCATAGAGGTCACCGTCGGCGCGCTCCCCGGCTACACGGTAAGCGCGGTCAATATGATAGTGGACGGCGTATCGACTCCATTAGCTCTGATAGAGGGAAAAGCTACCTTAAATATTGAAGGTAAGGATATCAACCTCGAGATACTCACCGCAGGCGGCGAGGCAGAGGTCACAAAATACGGAACGATCCCCGCTGAGTACAGTAAGGAAGGCTATCCCTTCGCGGTATTCTCGGGCGGAAGCTTCGTCAGCGCGCATACCTTCTGGGGCGACGCTGTGAAGGCGGCTTACAATATCCTAAGAGGAACGGCAGGCGCAGGCAAGGATGCGGAAATACTCCTTCGCCGTGATTACAGCACCAACTTCAAGGATGCAAGCTCCGCATATTTCGCTCATATGAACGGAAGCTTTACCTTCGACCTTGGCGGTAATACCATGGTAAGAACCAAAGAGGGATATCTTTTCGATTTAGTCGCTCAGCTGACGGACGGCGCGCTCTTCAAGACCTCGATAAAGCTTATCAACGGAACCGTGGTATATACATCTTCTCCCTTGATAGGACTTAACCATAATACAAGCTCAAGCCTCGAGGGATCGCTTAAGACCGTTGATTTCAGCTTTGAGGACGTTACCTTTGCGATAGATCCCGTCTCTATCTGCAATAGCGGAGTCATTACCGCCTGCTGGGAGAACGGCAATACGGGAGCCAACGTCAATATGACGTTCACAAACTGCACCTTCGACCTCACAGAAGCCCCCTCGCATACGGTAATGCTGAATTTTGCAGGCGCATCGAAGTCTCTGACCTACGTTAACGCAACCTTTATCGGCGGTAAGATAATTGCAGGCAATAAGGCGGTCGTTTTTACAAAGACCGATGCGGGCGACTCTGTCACCTACGCGAAGAATTCGAGCGATAAATATATGGCTCTTGAAGTACCGACAGGCGCGGATATGAGCGGATTTGAAGGATACTTGCTTTCGGATACGGGCAAGGAGCTTAAGTACGTTTTAGTCGAGAGCGGTAAGTATGAGCTTGCTGAGACGGGCAACATATTTGTTGTCCACACCGAGTACGGAGATATTCCCGGCACGTATTCAGACCCGAGCGCAAATCCCTTCGCTCTCTTCGGAGCAAATAAGAACTTCCTCGGCGCTTACGCCGATATAGGCGCGGCTTTGGACGCCGCAAGGGCTCTTGGCACATCGGCTGATTACTTCATTCTTATGAGAGCCGATACCTCTGCTTCTACCGTTGCTTCAAACGTTCGCGATTTCCGCGGAACTGTGACGATAGACCTCGGCGACTTCGAGCTTAATTCGGGCACAGCTAACTATATTTTGAATATATTTGTTTACAATAATGGCTCTGTTACTCTTACTGACGGTTATGACAGGAGAACAACTTGGGTGATAAAGAACGGTACCTACCGTGAGACGGGTAATACGTATGCGTTCGCCTGCGTCAACTACGGTGAGCTTTCAACCAAGCCTGTTTTATATAACTTCTTATTCGATGACGTTACCTTCAAGTCAGACGGATCGCATAAGGATGCATCGGGCGTTATCTTCCATACGTGGGAAGATAAGTTTGAGCTGGAAGCTACCTCGACCACAACGGTAAACGCAACCTTTAATAACTGCGTATTCGATATGGTCAATTGCATTGATACAGGCGTTATGATTCAGATGATCCGCCCCGATAAGCCCACTTGGGATAAGCTTATCTATAACGTAACCGTCTCGGGCGGTAAGCTTCTTATCAATTCTATCTCGGATATGTCGAGCTTCTATACGGCAAATGATAACGCCAACGGCAGAGCGGATAGCATCGTCTTCTCCGAAGGTAGCTATATGAAGCTCTACGCCCCCGCAGGCTTTAATATGCAGGGCGCGGAAATGTACCTTGCGACGGATACGAGCAAGACGGTCAAGTACGTTTACTCTGCGACCGAGGGCGGCTACGACGTCTACGTTCTTGAAGAGAGCGAGCTTCCCACGGCGGTTGAGACTCAGTACGGCACTATCCCTGCGGAATACGCCTCGGTAGCATCATTCCCCTTTGCGCTCTTCTATGGCGATAAGACCTTCGTCGGCGCGTATGCGGACTACGGCAATGCTGTAAACGCTATGCTTAAGTCTCCCACGAAGGATTACGTTCTTCTCATGCGCCGCGATGCGGGTCACTCTGTGGGCACAACGGGTCACGCAGCATTGACGGGTAATATCACCGTTGACCTCGGCGGATTTACTCTTACCAATAATACGGGATATCTTTTCGATATCTTCGTCAATAACAATTCATCGGGTCTTACCTCTGATAAAAGAGGAACCTTCCTTATCAAGAACGGAAAGATAGACGATAAGGGCACAGCGGTCGCCTGCATCAACTACGGCACGCTTAATAGCCCCGCCGAATGCACTATGAACTTTGAAGGCGTCACCTTCCGCGGAACGGGCGGCAACACCGCAGTAGTATTCATCACCTGGGATAATAACGGAACAGGCAGCTCAACGGGAAAGAACTTCACCGCATATTCCACCTTTACCGACTGTGTCTTCGATTATAGCCAAAGCCAGGCGGGAACAGTGATGTTCAAGCTTCATTTCAATGATAAAGCCTTTATGGACTTCGTTATCGATATCAAGGGCGGTAAGATAATTTCGAATACCGCGCCTGCCTTCTCGTCTCTTTACGATAAGAATGACGATGATAAGGTAGAGATATCGAGGAATGATAACGGAGACTACGTATCTGTGGTAGTACCCTCGTCGGTAGGAAAGCCCGAGCAGACATGGACTTCCAAGAGCGGCGCGGAGCTTGTCTTTACCGAAGGAGCGACTGATCTCGGTATGACCGAGTATACGCTTATCCCCAAGGCGATAAGCGACTTTAACGTGAAATCAAGCGTCTCTCTTGAAAACGAGCTGGTTTACAATATCTATATCCCCGTTTCCGATATTATATCCTCGGTGAAGCTTGGTAGAGAGTCAGTTGACCTTTCGACCCTTGATAAGGATACGAAGGACGGCGTGCTTTGCTATAAGATAGCGGCTTCTCTCAATGCTTACGAGTCGCTCGATAGCATAAGCCTTGAGATCGCGCTTACCGCAGACGGCGAGGATTACCTCGGAAATTATACCTTCTCGGTATTTGATTATTCGAAGGATATCGTTGACGGTGAGTATACAGAGAGCGAAAAGACTCTTGCGCGAGACCTTCTTTCATACGTAAGAGCGGCGTACCTCTACTTCGGAAAGAATGCTGATATTATCACCGATATCAACGAGCTGCTCGGCGAAGGCTACGATGAGTCGAGCCTTCCTAATATGGTAGAGGAGGCAAAGACTCCCGAGGCAGGCTCCGGCTTCACGGGTGTCACCCTCTATCTCGGCGATTGCACCGCGCTCCGCTTCTACCTTGCTGAGGGCGTATCTGCCGATGCTTATACCTTCGCTATCGGAGAGTATACCATTGAGGCGATTTTGGGCTCGGATACCAACGGAAGCTTCATCGAGATCGAGCTTGCGGCTTGCCTTGCCCTTAGTGATATAAACTACACGGCAAACGGCGTGACCTATACCTACAACGTATATTCCTACTATCAGTGGGCAAAGGCTTCGGGACTTACCGAGGAAGCGGCTCTTATTGAAAGACTTGTCAAGTATTGCGAGAGCGCGGCAGCTTATACCGCCGCGCCTATCGAGTGAGAGTCGAGGGAGACTTCTTAGAGCATCGTTGGCAAGGGAGAGTTCTTTCTCTCTTGCCGATCCCGAAGAAATATATAAATATGCTTTAAAGATTTTATACATATTTCCTAAAATATTTCAAAATCAATAAATTTAAATTCTTACAGCGCTTGAACTTAATATTTTCTTATAGTATAATTATTTATATATAAAATTTCGATGGGGTACCCCATTATCTCTGCACACTCTGTGTGCAGAGATAGAAAAAACTTTTTATTTCACCCTTTTCACTTGATTTATATATCGGTATGATATTTAAATAAACAAAATAACAAAGGAGAAAAACATTATGAACAGATGCATTTCAAGAAGCGCTATTCTTAAAGCCGGTATTCTTGCTTTAATGGTCGCGCTCGTGATCTTTGGCGCGTTCGCTGCTCTTTCGGTAAAGGCTGATGCTGCAGAAGCTGCTACTGAGTATACGAACACACAGGGACTCACCTCAACATTCCTTCTTTACAATGCAGACACTAAAGGAGATCCTATCAGCGGACACGATACGCTGAATGCGGCGCTGGAAGGCGCTAAAGCAAGCGGACTTGCAGGAAATTACTATATTAGTATGACTGCTGATGGCACTAATACCGTGAAGACTAATATGTATTCCCCCACTTTCTTCACAGGTAAAGTAATTATAGACCTTGGCGGAAATACCCTTACGTATTCTGCAAGAATATTTGATTACAGTGCAGGACTCGGCGCACCGGCTAATTATTCGGATATTACGTTTAAAAACGGAACTATAAAAAGAACTGCAAATGACGTAATATTCTGTATGAATTATTATGCTTATCTAAAATCAGATGCAACGGTCACCGCAATGTTTGACGGAATAACATTTATAGCCGAAACTTCGACCGATAACAAATACTTTTTATTCAATACATGGGAAGACGCTTTTTATAAGGGAGCTAAAGCCAACGTAATTGTAAATGTTGATTTCAACGAATGTACTTTCGATATGGACAATTCCTTTGAGGGAGTTAAAATGCTTCCTATGTTTTCTTCGGATGGTGGCCGCGTTGAGAGAGACAGAACTATCTTTAACGTAACCGTAAACGGCGGTAAGCTTCTTGCTGATAACGTCAATGACTTCACCAATTTCGCTCTTATGAATGACGGCAGAAATGACAGAGCAGATACACTTACTCTCGGCAAGAATTCTAACGGCGAATATATGAAGGTATATTCTCTTACCGAGGCTGCGATAACCGTTCCCGAAACGTTGTGGAACACCACCGCAGGAAACGGTATGAAGTATATTGCCGCTGAGGCTGATGCAGATTATTCCGCTTATAGCGTATATGAGCTTGATGAGGCGAATGCAGTTGCGCCTGTTTCAACCGATTACGGAGTGATCCCGCCCGAATATGCATCTGTTTCTTCCTATCCCGTTGCACTCTTTACCCCGGGTAAGAGCTTTCTTGGCGCTTACGCAACTCTTCAGGAAGCATTCAGAGCAGCGGGTACTATGGATAAAACCAGAGATTATTGTATACTTTTACGCGATACTATACTTTCGACCTCAACTCTTGCAGACGGCGAGATAATCAGAAAATTTTCCGGGCACATTACGGTTGACCTTGGCGGTAATAATAGTCTTCGCTACAATGCGACTCTCTTGGATTTTTACGTTGCTGACAATTCCGCAAATGCTCCTCTTGACAAGAGAATGAATTTGACCTTCAAAAACGGTACGATTGAAAGAGCCGCAGCAAAAACCTTTATTTGTGTTAACTATGCTTCGACTCTTGCAACCGATGTCAAGCACGTTTTCGATTTTGAAAATATAAAATTTGTTTCACCCGAGAGCGGAGAAGGGTTCTTCATTTATAATACTTGGGAAGACGGTTCTAAAAACGGCAACCTCGCTAATATGAATCCTCAGTTTATCGTAGAATCTACTTTCACTAACTGCGTATTTGACATGGCTAATTCAGCTGACGGATTAACAATGCTTCCTATGATAAGCTCAGAGGGCTCTCGTAAAACGTTTGATATTAATATATATAACGTAAAAATCAACGGCGGTAAAATACTTGTTAATTCGCTTGATGATTTTGAAAAGTTCGCTCCTATGAACGATGCTTCAAGAGCGCGTCCCGATACGCTTGTATTTGGTAAAAACGCTTCCGAAGAGTACACTTCGCTTTATGTTTACGGCGATCTTGCTATCAGCGGTGAGGAGCTAACTTATATCAATAGCGAAGGCGCATTGATGAAGTATAATTATACCGGTGACGATGAGGGCTATAAGGTATATACTTTTACCGAAATAGCTTCACCCGTCTCTACCGAGTACGGTCTTATTCCCGGAGTATATGCTTCTGCAAATGATTATCCGATAGCGCTTTTCTATGCTGATAAAACGTTTGTTGGCGCATATAAAGATTTCTCTGACGTAATGTATGCTATCCAAGGAAGAGTTTACTCTGATTTCGTTATTCTTTTGAGAGCAGACGTAAATGACAGCGTAGCATCGGGCGGAGAGGGTCTGATTTACGGAAATATTCTCATAGATCTTAATACCTTTACTCTCACTAATACTTCGGGTTACATTATAGATATTTATTTCAACAATAATGCTGCAGGAGATACTACTGAGGAAAGGGCAACATTTACTTTCAAAAACGGTACTATCGTAGATCAGGACTACTCGATAGTTTGCGTAAATTACGGTACTCTTAACAGAAGCCAGAAATTCACAATAAACTTCGATAACGTTACCTTCCGCGGAGATGAAGGATTGCAGAATTTTGAATCGGTTGTTTTTGCAACGTGGGATGACGGTTATACTGATACGATGACTACCAACATCTACGTTGACTCTACCTTTACCAACTGCAAGTTTGACCTTCTTAATTCCACATACGATAAGGCATATATGTTTATGCTTACAAATAGTGGAAGAAAGGGACTTGACTTCAACGTTACTCTTAAGGGTTGCACTATCATATCCGATAATATGGTACCTTTTGAGAAGCTTTATAGTAATGAAAACAATGAAGTGATGAAGGATGGAGACGATACCTTCGTTGTAGCTAAGGACGATAACGGCAAGTACATCGATATGATCCTTCCCGAGGGCGGCTCCGCATACTCTGATAAGTGGATAACCCTTGAGGGAACCGATATGTCTCTTGTTAAGACCGGTGTATCGGAAGGATTTGTTACTTACGGACTTATTCCCACCTCTTCCGTTCAGAACTTCACACCCAAGGCAAATATCACCCTTGACTCTAACCTTATCTTCAATATCTACCTTCCCACAACGAAGACCGTTGAAGCTCTCGTTCTCAACGGAGAAGATCGCGAGATCAAGGAAGAGGACGGATATTACGTTATCTCTGAGCCTCTCAACTCCTTCGAGGCTGCAAAGACTCTTACTCTTGAAGTAACGATCGACGTTGACGGCACTAAGCTTAAGGGAACCTTCACCTTCTCAACTCTTGCATACGCAGAGAGCGTATACGCAAGCACAACGAATGAAAATGAGATTACCCTCGTTTCCGACGTACTTGCATACATCAAGAGCGCATACACCTACTTTGAGAAGACCGATGAGGCTGCAATGGCTAAGATCGATGAGCTTCTTTTGGCTCATCCTGCATCCGCATTCCCCGAGACGGTCTATCCTGTCAATACCATAAGCGGTAGCTTTGCGGACGTTAAGGCAATAACCTTTGTACTTAAAGATACTCCCGCGCTTAAGCTTTACCTGAATAATGATATTGAAGCAAATACCTTAACTTACTCGATCGGCGGAAGAGAGCTTACATATACCACGGGAGAAGATACTACCGGTGACTACGTTGGTTACACCTACGTAATTATTACAGGCTATGCTCATCTTATGACAGATACTATCACGGTATCGAGAAAGACCCCCGTTGAAGGCGAAGTAAACTCGGGCGAGATCAACCTTGAAGCTTACTACTATCTTGCAAGCAACGGCGGTACGGTAAGCGCTGAGAACAGCACTCTCGTTGATATCGTTGAGAAGTTCTACAACTATTGCACAAGCGCAAAGGCATACAGAAATTCTGTTATGAACCCTGATGCAAATGCG
>JAFTQV010000048.1 GCA_017462605.1 Clostridia bacterium
ATGATGACAGCTAAAGGTGTCGGGCGAGGCTTACCGAGTGCGAAGGAAAGCCTCCCCCGCGCGTCATCCTGAGCGGAGCGAAGCGGAGTCGAACTGCGAAGCAGCAACGCGCGTAAGCGCAGTTGGGATCTCGCGGGAATATAGAGTGGGTTTCGCCGAGTGCGAAGGGAAGCATCCCCACTCAGTCACCTTCGGTGAGTCGATTATCTCGCTTCGCTCGCAATGAATTGCGCAAGCGCATGAATTGACACGCTGTGTCATGAATTGCAGCAAGCTGCATGAATTGCCCTTCGGGCATTAAATGTCACCTTCGGTGAGTCGATATATTCACTTTCGCGAAATACGTTCACGAAAGATGAATTCGATATATTTCGCTTTGCTCGATTCGATATGCCTTTCTCACGAAAGGATCGATATGTCACCTTCGGTGACGTGATATAATACACGTCTTTGGGGGTCAGGGGGCATTTGGACACCAAATCCCCCCCCTTTTTGTTATACAAAAAGAAGCCAAGCTCGCACGAGGCAAGCTTAGCTTCGGAATTCAAGCCGCAATAGGCTATTATATTTTCTCAAGAGTAATAGTACCCTCGTATACGTTGTGATTATTATCTCCCATGGCGCTGTAATACTCGTCGTAAGCAAGCTCCACGGTATCGTTCTCTGCCACTATAAGATTATCCTTATTCGGGAAGGTCAGCACAACGTAATTTCCTCTGAAATCACGGCGCACCTCGCTAACGATAAAGGTTGAGTCCTCCTGGTCGTGCAGAAGAAAGCGCTTTGGCTCGTTTTCGATTTCCTGCCTATCTGTGAAGGCGTCTGTGATAAGCAGCTCGCCCTCGGAATAAAAGCAATAAACGTATCTTAAAACTAAATTGAACACAATGATCTCCATTCCGTCGCCCGAAGGCGACTGCGCAATTTTTAATAAAAGAAGACGGATAAAGTTTAGCATATATTATCCTCTTTGTCAAGCAATATAAATATTTAAAATAAACGAAAAAACATTGACACCTATTCAGAAAGGTGCTACAATAAAGAAAAAACCGAAAGAGGAAATAGCAATGAAGCTAACGTTAGAGGAGATCAAGACGATAACCGCGGGTGCTGTGCGAATTTTTGAAAAGGACGGCGCCTTCCGCTTCCATAAATGCACCGAAAAGCAGGTCGATGCGTGGTATAAGGAAAGCGATACTCTTGGATACAGAGCAGAGGCAACAACCGGCATTCGCCTTGATTTTTACACCAACTCGGATAATATCGCATTTTACGTTAAGAGAGGCGGCAAATACGAGGTTAAGATAGACGGTCTTATCACTCACCAATACTTAGAGGGCGAAAGCGAAAGAAACTATCGCGTATCTCTCGTTATTCCGCAGAAGCCTATGGGACAGAGAAAGAGAGTGACAGTTGTTTTCCCGAGCCACTCTATCGGTATCATCAGCTCGCTTGAGCTTGATGACGGCGCGTATTTTGAGCCTGTTAATACTGCTAAAAAGCTTCTTTTTATCGGTGACTCTATAACTCAGGGCTGCGCTTCATTCTATGACTCTCTTTCTTACGCTTACCGCGTGACGGATTATTTTGATGCCGATTCTGTGATCAACGGTATAGGCGGCGCATACTATCTCACGGGATCATTCGATACGCCCGACTTCGATCCCGATGCAGTATTCCTCGCTTACGGAACAAATGATTATTTCCATTACCGCGATGAGGAAAAAAGAGACCGTATGGCAAGAGAATATCTCGACCTTATCAAAGAGGCATACGAAAAAAAGAAGGTCTTCGTCATCTCACCGATATGGAGAGCCAACGATAAATGCGAGGTCCTCGGAGAGAATTTCCATGCCTTCCGACTCTATATAGAGAAGCTTGCGAGAGAGCGCGGATTTTTCGTCATAGATGGGCTTTCCCTTGTTCCCCCTCAGCCGAGAATGTATAACGATAAGTATCTTCACCCCAATGATCTCGGCTTCTCGCTTTATGCGGAAAATCTCATAAAGCAGGTAAAAGATCTGATATGAAAAAAGGAAGAGGACTTCGCGCATACGTTGAGATAAGCAACGTTTGCAACCTTAATTGCTCTTTTTGCCCGGGTACTAAAAGAGCGCCGAGAGTGATGTCCCGGAGCGAATTCCGCCTATCCTGCGAAAGGTTATACGGCATAGCAGACGAGCTTCTTTTTCACGTTATGGGAGAGCCTCTTTGCCACCCGGAGCTTGATGATCTATTAAAAATTGCGGGTGAATACGGCTTTAAGGTTTCTATAACTACCAATGGAACCCTCTTAGATGCAAAGAAAGATTTACTTTTTGACAATGTAAACGTCATAAAAAGGGTAAGCATCTCACTTCATTCTCTTGAAGGCAACGGCAAAGGAGATATGGATAAATATCTATCCTCTGCGGTCAGCTTTGCGAAGCGGCTTGCGAGCCTTGGCTCATTCGCCGTCTTCAGGCTTTGGAATCTTGACAGTGAGTCTGCCCTTGGAAAAAACTCGGAGAACGGCAAAATAGAGAGCTATCTGAAAGAGGCGTATCCCGGCGAATGGACCAAGCGATATAGCGGATACAGAATTGCAGAGCGCACGTTTTTGGAGTATGACGGCGTATTCATATGGCCATCGGAAAGCGAGCTTGCGCCCGAAGATGAGGGCAGCTGCCATGCGCTCAGGCATCAGATCGCCGTGCTTGCAGACGGAACTGTCGTCCCCTGCTGCCTTGATTCCGAGGGGCAGATGCCGCTCGGCAATATCTTCGATACCCCCCTATCTGATATTCTGAAAAGCGAGACCGCGGTATTGATGCAAAAGGGCTTCGAAGAGGGAAGACTTTATCATCCGCTTTGCAAGAAATGTAGCTTCAGGCATAGATTTAATAAGGAGTAATTATGCTTAAAAAAGAGATATTAATTGGTAGAATTGAAAAGAGGGACGGAGCGTATACATTTTTCGATAATGAGAGCTATATATCATTCCCATTCTCATCCTTGGCAGACGAGATAGAGATAAAGCTTAAGGGTAAAGCAGTCGGTATCATGAAGGCGAGGATCATCGGAATGACGGCAGATGGAAGCGTAGTCGAGCTTGAAGCAAAAGAACTTTTGGCAGAGTTCAGCCATAGCTTTAAGTTAGATCCTCCGAACCTTGCCGTTTATCGCAATGTAGAGAGCTTTGACCTATGTATCTCGGGTGATGCCGGATCTCTCCTTTCGGATCTCAGCGCTGATATTGAAGAGCGCGGCTGCAAAGCGAAAGCTGAGAAGATGGAGCAGCCCCTAAAGAAGCACCATGCGCCGAAGTCGGTCCTCGTGGCGGGCAATTCTCTCGTTTTCGGTATGAAGATGCAATACGGAATGTGCGCTACCGCGCCCGATAAGGATTATTTCCACTATCTTCGAGAGTATATCAGTAGCAAAAATCCCGACGCTATCTTTGAGAAGCTTTATATAAGCTATTTCGAGGCTTGCGAGAATATGGAAGCCGCCTATAAATGGCTGAACGAAGATCCAAACGGCTACACGGGTAAGCCTTCCTTCGAAAGCTTCACACCCGATATAGATCTTATCACCCTTCAGCTCGGGGATAACGTCAATACAGCCGAGAAGATCGAGACCTTCAAGAAGAGCGGCGACCTTTTGATCAATACGATAAAGGAAAGATGCAAGAAGGCAAGGATAATCATTATCCACGGCTGGTATAACCGTGAGGCAGTCTACAACGAGATAGTTGCCCTTGCACAGAGGCACGGTCTTGAGCGCATTTTTATAGGCGATATCCGCTCGCATGATACCGAGTGCCATGATGAGATGACCTTCCGCCTTGCAAACGGCGAGGAGCAGCCGATCAGCGACCGATGGAGAACCCACCCCGGCAACCTCGGTATGCAAAGAATAGCCAAGAGGATAATCGAAAACCTCGGCTTATGAGAGAGTCATTTAAGTTAACAAATGGAAAATTGAGATAAAAAAGTTGGGTCTGCTATTCTTTATATACCGCGAGCAGTAAAGAGGTGTGAGGAGCAAGCCCCTGCTCCATCATAAATCATGAGGAAAATAATATGGAAAACGATTATCCGAAAAGAAAAGCTACTCATCTTAATGGATTTAATTATAGCTTGCCGGGTGTTTATTTTGTAACGGTATGCACCGGCGAAAGAAAGCAACTTTTATCTGATATAGAGCTGAACTCTTCTTCGGGAAACGGCGTTAGTGATAAATTCGATATCGAAGCTATCCCTTCAGCAAAAAGCAGTGTTGGCGATAACATATCGGTAGGGGAGGGGCTTGCTCCTCCCGTCATTACAACACGGTTGACACCAATAGGGAGAGTCGCAGAAGAGCAACTATCTCTCTTGACGGAAAGGTATCCGAGCGTAACGATTGAAGATTACGTTATAATGCCCGATCATATTCATGCCTTGATTTTCTTGCATGAAAAAACGGGAGGAGCAAGCCCCTCCCCTACCTGCTTTTGTAGATCAATATTGAAAAATAAATCTTGAAAAAGTAAAAGGAGAGGCGCAATAGTATTGCACTTCTCCTTATTTTATTGGTTTTTATTCGGTCTTTCCAAAATTACTTTATTCTGCCGCTCTTGTCCTTCTCTATAACGTCGTGAGCGCCGCCCTCTACGATGCTCGTTGCCGAAACGAGAGTAAGCACTGCCTTCTCCTGAAGCTCGGGGATAGTAAGCGCGCCGCAGTTGCACATGGTGGATTTTACCTTTGCAAGAGACATTGCAACGTTATCCTTAAGGCTTCCCGCATAGGGAACGTAGGAGTCAACTCCCTCTTCAAAGGAGAGCTTCTTATCTCCGCCGAGGTCGTAGCGCTGCCAGTTTCTTGCGCGCGCAGAGCCTTCGCCCCAATACTCCTTATAGTAAGTGCCGCCGATCGAAACCTTATTCGAGGGGCTTTCGTCAAATCTTGCGAAGTATCTTCCAAGCATAACGAAGTCTGCGCCCATAGCGAGCGAGAGAGTTATGTGGTGATCGTAAACTATACCGCCGTCCGAGCAGACGGGAACGTATACGCCGGTCTCCTCGAAGTATCTGTCTCTTTCCGCGCAAACGTCTATAAGAGCGGTAGCCTGACCTCTTCCGATACCCTTGGTCTCTCTGGTGATACAGATAGAACCGCCGCCGATACCGACCTTGATAAAGTCAGCGCCGCAGTCTGCAAGGAATCTGAAGCCTGCCGCGTCAACAACGTTGCCTGCGCCGACCTTGACGGTATCGCCGTAGTTCTCTCTGATCCAGGCGATAGTGCGCTTCTGCCACTCGGAAAATCCCTCGGACGAGTCTATGCAAAGCACGTCAACGCCTGCCTCAATAAGTGCGGGAACTCTTTCTCTGTAGTCTCTTGTGTTGATACCCGCGCCGACAACGTATCTCTTATTGGAGTCGAGAAGCTCGTTGGGGTTCTGCTTGTGGGTATCGTAGTCCTTGCGGAATACCATATAAAGAAGGTGACCATCATCGTCAACGATGGGAAGGGAATTGAGCTTATGCTCCCAGATTATATCGTTCGCTTCCTTAAGAGTTGTGCCTTCCTTGGCATAGATAAGCTTTGAGAAGGGAGTCATAAACTCGGAGACCTTAGTCTCGGGATCCATTCTCGATACTCTGTAATCTCTGCCGGTGACGATACCGAGAAGCTTGCCCTGGGGCTTTCCGTCCTCGGTGACGGCGATAGTATTGTGACCGTTCTTTTCCTTAAGAGCAACAACGTCTCTCATAGTAGCGTCGGGAGTGATGTTGGAATCGCTGATAACAAAGCCTGCCTTGGTATTCTTTGCGCGCCTTACCATATCAGCCTCGTCCTCGATGGACTGAGAGCCGTAGATGAAGGAAACGCCGCCTTCCTTAGCAAGAGCAACGGCGAGCTTCTCTCCGGAAACAGCCTGCATTATAGCCGATACCATAGGAATATTCATAGTTATCGCGCTGCTCTCGCCTCTCTTGAACTTAACAAGAGGAGTTTTGAGACTTACGTTTGCGGGTACGCACTCAGCCGAGCTGTATCCGGGAATGAGCAGGTACTCGTTAAAGGTATGTGAGGGTTCATTAATGAATTTAGCCATTTTTATCTCCTTTTTCGAATGAAAACTTTAAACCTTATAATTGCTTTTTTCTTCGCAGAATACGCATCTGCAAATGTTCGCGGCAGGATCCGTTATCTTGAATATCTTAGGAAGCTCCTGCTCGGTCGCGGATATACAACGGGGATTTTTGCACTCTATCCTTTCGTGTATATACTCTTCGCCCGAAAAGTCGGGTGCGATCTTCGGGGTCTTAGCTTCTTCGAGAAGCTTAAGTATAAGAGCCATTCGCATATACTTTCCGTAAAGGGCTTGCTTGAAGTAGCAGGCTCTTTTGTCATTGTCGACCTTGACGCTTATCTCGTTGACTCTCGGAAGGGGGTGAAGCACCGATGTGTCTTCCTTTGCGAGCGCCATTTTCTCTTCGGTGAGAATATAGCTGTCCTTAAGTCTTTCATACTGATAAGTGTCTGAAAATCTTTCTCTCTGAATTCTCGTCATATAGAGAATATCGAGCTTAGGAAGAGCTTCTTCAAGAGAAGCCGTTTCCTCATAATCCATACCGTATTTTTCTATCGTCTCATAGCGGACGAAGCTCGGTATCTTAAGCTCCTCAGGGGAAATAAGCACGAGCTTTATTCCCTTTGAGCGTGAGAGAGCGCTGATAAGCGAATGCACCGTTCTGCCGTATTTGAGGTCTCCGCAGAAGCCAACGGTAAGATTATCAAGCCTGCCCTTTTCCATAGAAATGGTAAGAAGGTCGGCAAGAGTCTGAGTGGGGTGGCAGTGACCGCCGTCACCCGCGTTGATGACGGGTATCGTTGCGCTGAGTGATGCCACGAAGGGCGCGCCCTCTTTCGGGTGGCGCATAGCCATAATATCCGCATAGCAGCTGATCATCTTCGCCGTATCGGCGACGCTTTCGCCCTTAGCGGCAGAGGAGCTGCTTGCCTCAGAGAATCCTATAACGCTTCCGCCAAGCTCGAGCATTGCAGCCTCGAAGGAAAGGCGCGTTCTCGTTGAAGGCTCGAAGAAGAGCGTCGCGAGCTTTTTGCCGCGACATGCGTCGCTATACTTTTCGGGGTTCGCAATAATGTCTTTGGCTGTTGCTATAAGACTGTCAAGCTCCTCGGTCGTAAAATCCTTTATATCAATAAGACTTCTCATTCTATGCTCCGTAGACCTCAAGATACTTCTTGATCCTATCAACGTTTTCGCGGTTCTTCTCGTCCTCTTCGAGATACTCTATGATATCGTAAACGGTTACTATTGAGTAAACGGGGAAGCCAAACTCCTCTTCGATCTCAACCATAGCGCCCTTTTCGCCCTTGCCCTTTTCCTTGCGGTCTACCATAATAAAGGTAGCGGCAACCTTGACGCCCTCGAGGTGAGAGAGGATATCCATGCTCTCGCGGATAGCAGTTCCCGCTGTGATAACGTCCTCTATGATAACTACCTCTTCGCCGGCGGTGGGAACGTAGCCAACGAAAACTCCGCCCTCGCCGTGATCCTTGACCTCTTTTCTATTGAAGAAGAAGGGAACGTTAAGCTCGTTCTTAGAAAGAGCGACTGCCGCTGAAACTGCAAGAGAAATTCCCTTGTATGCAGGTCCGTAAAGAGTAGCCTGCTTTTTACCGAGCTTCTCAAAATAAGCCTTTGCGTAAAACTCACCGAGCTTCGCAATATCGTTTCCGGTCTTGATCATTCCCGCATTGATAAAGTAGGGGATCTTTCTTCCGCTCTTTGCGGTGAAGTCTCCGAACTTGAGAACGCCTGCGCCCTCAAGAAACTGTATAAATTCTCTCTTATAGCTTTCCATTTTCTATCCTTCTTTCCTTATATATCTTTCTATCAGTCGCAAAATTCAGCAACGCATCTTTCGTATGCTTTAACGGGATCCTCTGCCGCGGTGATAGGTCTGCCAACAACGATATAGTCGGAGCCGATCTTCTTCGCTTCGGCGGGAGTCATAACTCTCTTCTGGTCGCCCTTATCTCCGTCTGCAAATCTTACGCCGGGAGTAACGGTGACGAAATTCTTGCCGCATACCTCGTGAACCTTACCTGCCTCAAGCGGAGAGCAGACAACTCCGTCAAGTCCGGAGTTCTTGGCAACGGTAGCGTAGTGCATAACAACGTCTGCGATGGGCTTTTCAATAAGAAGATCGTTCTTCATAGTCTCCTCATCTGTTGAGGTGAGCTGGGTGACCGCAATAAGAATGGGGCGGCTTCCGTCCTCACGGGTGAGACCCTCGATAGCGGCTTCCATCATTCTTCCCGTGCCTGCTGCGTGAAGGTTGGTCATATCAACGTCGAGCCTTGAAAGAACAGCCATGGACTTCTTTACGGTATTGGGGATATCGTGAAGCTTGAGGTCGAGGAATATCTTATGTCCGCGCGCCTTGATCTCACGAACGATGGCGGGTCCTTCCGCATAGTAAAGCTCCATTCCTATCTTCACGAAGGGCTTCTTGCCGGTGAACTTATCAAGGAACTGAAAGGTTTTTTCTGCGCTGTCAAAATCACATGCGATAATTACGTCTTTTCCCATTTTATATACTCCTTATTTATTAATCTCTTGCACATCCGATTATATCGGTAAGACTCTTTATGCCGTACTTTTCGCAAACGGCAGGGAGTCTTTCTATTATTTTCTTGCAGGCAAAGGGGTCAACGAGGTTTTCTGCTCCTACCTCAACCGCCACAGCGCCCGCCATCATCATTTCTATAACGTCCTCTGCCGTGCTGACTCCGCCCATTCCGATGACGGGGATCTTGACAGCCGAGGCTACCTGATATACCATTCTCACCGCAACAGGGAAAATGGCAGGGCCGGAAAAACCGCCCATTTTGTTAGCAATTATTGGCTTTTTGGTTCTAAGATCTATTCTCATACCGAGAAGTGTGTTTATAAGGCTGATACCGTCCGCGCCCGCTTCCTCGCACGCCTTCGCTATCGAAACAATGTCCGTCACGTTGGGGGAGAGCTTGATAAATACGGGCTTTGTCGTCACCGCCTTGACGGCTCTCGTTACCTCGGCTGCAGCCTCGGGAGAAGTGCCGAAGCTCATACCGCCGCCGTGAACGTTGGGGCAGCTTACGTTGACCTCAAACCAGCCGATATCCTCTATCGGGTCGAGCCTTGCGCAGGTGTATGCATAGTCCTCGACTGAGAAGCCCGAGACGTTTGCCATAACCTTTTTGTGAAAGCATTTTCTGAGCTTCGGAAGCTCCTCTGAGATGACCTTTTCAACGCCGGGGTTCTGAAGACCTACCGCATTGATCATTCCTCTCTCGCATTCAGCTATTCTCGGGGTGGGGTTTCCAAATCTCGGATCTTTCGTTGTTCCCTTGAAGGAAAACGTACCGAGCATATTTATGTCGTAAAGCTCTGCGAACTCATAGCCGTAACCGAAGGTTCCGCTGGCGGGAATTATAGGGTTATCAAGCTCTATGCCCGCAAGATCCACTTTTAAGTTTACCATATGATGTCCTCCTTATTAAGAACGGGACCTTCCTTGCATATTCTCTTATTGCCTGTTACAGTCTTGCAGGAGCAGCCCATGCACGCGCCGAAGCCGCAGCCCATTCTTTCTTCAAAGCTGAACTGACCGCCCGTCACCGAAGCATTGTAAAGCGCTTTGAGCATAGGCTCGGGTCCGCAGGTGTAGAAGTAGGTGTAATCTATTCCGTCAAGCGCATTCGTCACAAAGCCCTTAACACCCATAGTTCCGTCTACCGTTGTAACCGTAACGCTTGCGCCGAGAGCGGCAAATTCGCTCTCGTAAAAGACCTCGTCCTTGGTATTGAAGCCGAGTATAACGGAAACGTTCTTTCCCTCGGAGATAAGCTTTTTCGCAAGCTTATAAAGAGGGGGAACTCCGACTCCGCCGCCAACGAGAAGGGGCTTGTCTCCCGATACCGAGGTATCGTAGCCGTTGCCAAGACCCGTGAGTATATCAAGAGTCTCGCCAATTTTCATCTCGCTCATTTTTTCAGTACCCTTGCCGACTACCTTATATATAAGGGTAAGCTCTCCGTCCTCGCTGTCGCATACAGAAATGGGTCTGCGAAGATAGAAGCCGTCAAGCTTAATATTCACGAACTGACCTGAGCCCGTGATCTCCGAGGTATCGCCCCGCAGTACCATTTTGTATACCGATCTTGCGATAAGCTCGTTTGATTTTATCTCAAAAATAACCTGTTTCATCTTTATTCCTTTAAGCGTCAATTGTGGAAATAGTAAGAGTGATGTCTTCAAGGACGTCGAGAAGCACCTTTACAGTGTCAAGCGAGGTAAACATGGTCACGTTGCTTTCGGTAGCAAGCTTTCTTATCATATATCCGTCCGAAGCTGTGCCTATCGCGCCGATGTCCGATGTATTGATAACGTATGCGATATGTCCCTGGCGGATAGAGTCGCAGATCTCGGTAGAGCCCTCTCCTATCTTGCCAAGCACGTGGGTACGGATACCGTTCTTCTTAAGGAAGTTTGCCGTTCCCTCGGTCGCCTCTATATTGAAGCCGAGATCGTAGAAGCGGCGGATAAGAGGAAGAGCCTCTTCCTTATCCTTATCTGCAATGGTAGCGAATACCGTTCCGTAGTTCTGAAGGTGCATTCCCGATGCCTGAAGCGCCTTGTAAAGCGCGCGGTTGAGCTTATCGTCATATCCGATAGCCTCGCCCGTGGACTTCATCTCGGGAGAAAGATATGCGTCAAGTCCGCGGATCTTATTGAAGGAGAATACGGGAACCTTAACGTACCATCTCTTCTTCTCGTCGGGGTATATACCGAAGATGCCCTGCTCCTTAAGGCTCTTGCCGAGAATGACCTCTGTCGCAATGTCCGCAAGGCTGTATCCCGTTGCCTTAGAAAGGAAGGGAACGGTTCTTGACGAGCGGGGGTTGACCTCTATGATGAAGACCTCGTCGTTCTTATCAACTATAAACTGAATATTGTAAAGACCCTTGATGCCGATACCGATACCAAGCTTCTTTGCGTATTGAAGGATAGTACCTTTGACCTTATCCGAGATACTGAAAGCGGGATAAACGCTGATAGAGTCGCCCGAGTGGATACCCGTTCTTTCAACAAGCTCCATAATACCGGGAACGAAAACGTCTATACCGTCGCAGATAGCGTCTACCTCAACCTCTTTACCCGTGATGTACTTATCAACGAGAACGGGCTTGTCCTCATCTATTTCAACGGCGGTCTTAAGGTAGTGGCGAAGCTGCTCCTCATTGGCAACTATCTGCATAGCTCTTCCGCCAAGCACGAAGCTCGGGCGCACGAGAACGGGATAGCCGATTTTCTTTGCCGCAGCAACTCCGTCCTCGATCTTAGTGACGGCTCTGCCCTCGGGCTGGGGAATACCAAGCTCCTTAAGAAGCTTTTCAAACATATCTCTGTTCTCAGCTCTGTCTATCGCCTCGCAGTCTGTGCCGATAAGCTTAACGCCGCGGCGCATAAGGGGATCTGCAAGGTTGATCGCGGTCTGCCCGCCAAGAGAAGCTATAACTCCGTCGGGATTTTCAAACTCTATGATGTTCATAACGTCCTCGGGAGTGAGGGGCTCGAAATAAAGCTTGTCTGCCGTTGTGTAGTCGGTAGAAACCGTCTCGGGGTTATTGTTTATAATGATCGACTCGTAGCCGGATTTCTTAATCGTTGTTACCGCGTGAACGGTGGAGTAGTCAAACTCAACGCCCTGACCTATACGGATAGGACCCGCGCCGAGAACGACCGCCTTCTTCTTATCTGTAAGGATAGAATCGTTCTTGCCCATGTAAGAAGAATAGAAGTAGGGGATATACGCGCCGCTGTGAAGGGTATCTACCATTCTGAAGACGGGCTTTATGCCGTTTGCGTGGCGCATATCGGAGATATCGCTCTCCTTCTTGCCCCAGAGCTTAGCTATATAAGCATCCGAGAAGCCGAGGATCTTTGCCGCCTCGAGAGTCTTGACGTCTCCGACCTTCTCGGAAAGAGTGTTCTCCATTTCAACGATAGTTTTGAAGCTATCAAGGAAGAGGGGAGTGATCGCGGTGAGCTTGTGAAGCTCCTCGGTGGTCTTGCCGCGGCGGATAAGCTCGGTGACAGCGAAGAGAGTATCGGACTTGAATTCATCAAGATAAGCTATGATCTCATCGTCCGTCATAGCGTCAAACTTGGAGAGATAAAGGTGATTTACGCCGATCTCGAGCGAGCGCACAGACTTAAGAACGCACTCGGTAAGAGTAGAGCCTATTCCCATTACCTCGCCCGTTGCCTTCATCTGAGTGCCGAGAGTGTTGGGCGCGGATGTGAATTTATCGAAGGGGAATCTCGGGAACTTAGCGACGATATAGTCAAGGCGCGGCTCGTGAATAGCTGTCGTGCCGGCAACCTCGATCTCGTCAAGAGTCATACCTACCGCGATCTTTGCCGTTACTCTCGCGATCGGGAATCCGCTCGCCTTGGAAGCAAGAGCAGAGGAGCGCGAAACTCTCGGGTTGACCTCGATGAGGTAGTATTCGCTTGTGTAGGGGTTGAGAGCAAACTGAACGTTGCAGCCGCCCTCTATCTTAAGCTCTCTTATGAGCTTTATTGCGGAATCGTTGAGCATCTTGAGGTCATGCTCGTTCAGCGAAAGTATGGGAGCAACGACGGCAGAGTCACCCGTGTGAACTCCAACGGGGTCGATATTCTCCATACCGCATATGGTTATCGCGTTGTCAGCGGAGTCTCTCATTACCTCAAATTCGATCTCCTTATAGCCCTTAACGCTCTTTTCTACAAGAACCTGGTGAACGGGAGAAAGGGCAAATCCGTTCATACCTATCTCGATAAGCTCCTCTTCATTTGAAGCGAAGCCGCCGCCTGTTCCGCCAAGGGTGAATGCAGGGCGAAGAACAACGGGGTAGCCTATTCTCTTAGCCGCCGCCTTTGCCTCTTCGAGATTATAGGTTATCTCCGAGGGGATAGTGGGCTCGCCTATGGACTGGCAAAGCTCCTTGAAAAGCTCTCTGTCCTCAGCGCGCTCGATGCTCTCGCTGCTCGTTCCGAGAAGCTCGGTGTGGCACTCCTTAAGAACGCCCTTCTTCTCGAGCTGCATAGCGAGGTTAAGTCCTGTCTGACCGCCGATACCGGGAACTATGGCGTCGGGTCTCTCGTAGCGGAGAATTTTTGCGATGTATTCCAGAGTGAGGGGCTCCATATACACCTTGTCAGCAATTGTCGTATCAGTCATGATCGTTGCAGGGTTGGAGTTGACAAGAACTACCTCGTATCCCTCTTCCTTAAGAGCAAGGCATGCCTGCGTGCCGGCGTAGTCGAACTCAGCCGCCTGACCTATGACTATGGGTCCCGATCCTATAATAAGGATCTTCTTCAAATCTTTTCTCTTTGCCATTTTTATATATCCTCCAAATTATTATCTTTTAAATACCGCTTTTCCTCGGTGAAGGGTGAGATAGCAGGTTCCGAAAAGGCGCCTTCCTTCAAAGGGAGTTGCCTTGCCTTCCGAAAGGAAGTCCTTGGGATCTGCAGTGAATTCCTCGTCAAGCTCGAAAACGCATGCGTCACCGTCCTCGATCGGAATTCCGAATCTCTTCCTCGGATTTACCGAGAGAAGCTCTTCAAGTCTTTCAAGGGTCATCATCCCGGTCTTAACGAAGTGTGTATACATAGCGGCAAACGCCGTCTCTATGCCGACAACGCCGAAGGAGCTTTTCGCAAGACCTCTTGATTTCTCTTCTTTTGAGTGCGGAGCATGATCTGTCGCGATAATATCTATCGTGCCGTCGAGAATTCCTTCAACGAGGGCGAGCCTGTCCTCCTCCGAGCGGATAGGCGGATTCATCTTGAACCTTCCGTCCTCGATAAGCTCGCTGTCATTCATAATAAGGTAGTGAGGCGCGGTCTCGCAGGTGATATCAAGTCCCTCTCGCTTTGCCTCTCTTATAAGCTCAACGCTTTCCTTGGTCGAAATGTGGCAGACGTGGTACGCCGCGCCCGTTTCTCTGAGAAGCTCGATATCTCGCTTGATCGGACCCCATTCGCTCTCGGAGCATATTCCCTTATGTCCGTGCGCCCTTGCGTATTCTCCATCGTGGATATATCCGCCGAAGAGCAGGGAATTATCCTCGCAGTGGGCAACTATCATTTTGCCGAGAGCCTTTGCCTTAAGCATAGCTTCCTTCATCATCTCTTTTGACTGAATACCCTTTCCGTCATCCGAAAAGGCTATCGAGAGAGGCGCAAGCTCATCAAAATCCGAAAGCTCCGAGCCGGCTTGATTTACGGTTATCGAGGCGTAAGGATAAACGTCTATCACCGCGTCTCTTTCTATTATCTTAAGCTGCTCTTCTATATGCTCCTTCGAATCGGGTACGGGATTGAGGTTAGGCATGGTGCAAACCGCCGTGTATCCGCCCCTTGCCGCCGCAAGGCTTCCCGATCGTATCGTCTCCTTATAAGAAAAACCCGGTTCGCGAAAGTGAACGTGCACGTCGCAAAAACCGAGTAATGAAATATAGGATTTATCGGAAGGAAGAGAAGTGGAAAAAGAAGACAACATTTCCGCCGTCTTGGGAGAGATATTGGCGCTCGAAATAATGTTATCGCAGATCTTTCTCATACAAGTCTCCGTTCTGCCGACGAAGCGAGTCGCTCCGACTGCCTTCTAAGTATTTTATATATTTTATCACTATTTATAGTGTTTGTCAAGTGTGTATATATAACAAACTTTGAAAAAAATGTCGGAATCTTTTTGGCGATTGATTATACTTTATGGAAATGAAAAAGGACTGTCTCTCATCCGCGGCAAGCAGAAAAAAGGCAGTCCTTAAAATTGGACGTTAATTATTACTTTTCGGATATAACCAAAGCCTCGGGGACTCTTATTTCGTTACCGTTGAAGGTAATAACCATATCGTAAACTCCGATTGTGGGGCTATATTCGCCTTGACGATAACGTAGGATACCGGTCCGCGAAATTATTTCGCCTGTCGGTACCTCGATTGGCGGGTAATATACAGCTATGTATTCTGACCGATCATCGTAATTGGGATCGGGAAAGAAAATGTCACTACTTTCGAAATGTATTGCAGCGCCAATAGCTTGTGAAGTGTATCCGACATCCTGTATGTATGGTTCTCCAAGATGTGTCGTAACGATCTTGCTTTTAATTTCGTACGTTATTCCATTAAGCAGAACTGGAAAATGTATAGTATCATAGTTAAATTCGACATTGACACTGTAATTTCCGGCGGAAGTAACATTGTATTCATTTTGTGTAAACGAAAAAATGTTTTTATTTTCCTTTACCTCGCAAAAGAATACATTTGCAAGCGTGATATCGTTTTCGGGGGCTTCAAAAACACCAAGACCACCGTTAGAAAGAGGCTTAAAAAATACATACTTGTCATCACGCTTAAAGCTAAATCCGTCTGAAATCAGAAAGACATTTGATCTTGTATCCAAAACGCCTACTTTTTTAGAGAATGAATCCCAGCTGTTAGTGTATGCTACCAACAGTTCAACGAAGCCGTCGCTATTTATATCTGTAATAGCCATGTGAGTAATTCCGTTAAAATATTTGTCGTCATTAAATAAAAGCCCACTTATGCCGTGACGCTTGCCCCCATAGATGATAAATGCGGTTCTGTAGTCTCTGCCATTTGCATAAAAAACTTCTATGCCGTATTTCTTCCTGTACTTCTCCGGCATTACATTGTAAAATTCTGTGTAATTGGTATACGTATAAGCCGGGTTACTTAAAATATCATTTTTCAGTTCTTCGCTTACGTCATCTCTCGGCTCGGTCGGAAAGAAGGTTTCGTAACCGTTCTTTTCAAGCGTTGGCTCTTCGTTTGAGCTATCGCAACATTCGCCGTCGTTTTGACAGTCAGCGCACGAAACAAGAAAAGAGAAGATG
>JAFTQV010000049.1 GCA_017462605.1 Clostridia bacterium
CGCCGCCTTCGCCGCCTTCGCCGCCTTCGCCGCCTTCACCGGGGGTGTTGCCGCCTTCGCCGCCATCGCCGGGACCGGGAGTAGGATCATCGCCTTCGCCGCCATCGCCGGGGCCGGGAGCAGGATCATCGCCTTCGCCGCCCTCACCGCCCTCACCGGGGGTATTGCCGCCTTCGCCGGGGGTGTTGCCGCCTTCGCCGCCATCGCCGGGACCGGGAGTAGGATCATCGCCGTTGCCGTCGTCGCCGTTGCCGTCGTCGCCGTTGCCATCATCAGGTGTCTCATCGGTCTTGCCGTCGTCGGGGTCTTCTGTGTTATCCTTCTTAGCGCAGCCTACGCACATAAGGAGCATAGAGAATGCAAGCGCAAAGCAAACAAGTAATAAAAGTAACTTTTTCAAGGTATTTGCCTCCCATTTTTTGATACCCCATTGTAACACACAAATCGAAATAGTGCAATACCTTTTTTTCATTAATGCTGCATTTTTTTTGAAAAATTTGCAAGATTGCCAAAAAATTATAAATTTGTTTGTGCATATTTGACTCTTTCATTTATTAAAAAGTTATGATATACTATTATATATAATTTTTTTCGGGAGTACGGTAATGTACAAAAGAACGATAAAGGACTTTTTGCTCACAGCGGCGGATAAGGCGGATATCCCCTGCCGCACGCCTGCATCTCTTTATTCCGTCTTTCTTGACAACGGATATATAAGAGATCCGTTTTTCGGTGAGAATATGAAGCGCGTGAAGGAGGGAGTGCCCGAGAGCTGCACCTTCCGTACCGCTATAAATATAAGCGAGGCAGAGGCGTCCTATAAGCATATTTATCTCAAGGTCGGCGGAGTTGATCTCGTCGGAGAGATACGCTTCAACGATAAAACGTACGCTAAAGCCGATAATTCGGACAGAGTATATATTTTCGAGATAACGGATCGCGTCAAGGTGGGAGAAAACGAGCTTGCTTTCATCGGCGAAGCTCCTATCGGCGAGAAAAGACCTACCGATCTTTTCGGCAATACCTCTCTTGAATACGAGGCGGCGCCGTACGTTCCCGATATGGGAATATATCTTCCCGTTCAGCTTATGGCAACCAACAGCGCGATAATAACCGAGGTCAGAGTCAGCCAGTCTCACGAGGAAGAGAAGGTGACTCTTATGGTGGACGTTGATACTATCGGCTCGGATGAGGACGTCAGAGCGATAGCGACCCTCACCTCGCCGACGGGTGAATTATACTACGGCGGCGTATCTATGGGTCACGGCATAATAACCGTCAGAAAGCCTCATCTCTGGTGGCCCGCAGGGCTTGGCTCGCCCGATCTTTACCGACTCACCGTCACTCTTTACCATATGGGCGAGGCAACGGATAGCTACGAGAAAAAGATAGGTCTCAGGCATATTTCGATCTCCCGCGATGAAAACGGCGTGCCTGCCGTTGTTGTCAACGGAATAAAGATATTCTCCAAGGGCGCGACCTATATTCCCGAAAATCCTATCTATCCCTATATCAGGCGCGAGAATACCGAAAGGCTCGTTAAAAGCGCGGTTCGCTCGAATATGAATACCTTAAGGGTATTTTCGGAAAGAAATGCGCCGCCCGATCACTTGCTTGAGCTTTGCGATAAGCACGGACTTCTCGTCTGGCACGATATACCCGTTCATTACATAGCGGCGCCTGCCGCGAGAGCTTACGCCGCGGGAATTACCGCCGCGATAAGAGACAGGATAGCGAGAGTGTGTATGCACGCATCGCTGGCTCTCATATACTTTTCCGTCACCGAGCTTCAAGGCTCGGATCAGGCTCTCTCCGAGGACTCCGTCAGGGAATTCCGCGAGGAAAGCGCAAGGATAATACGCCCCGTCGTTCAGCATTACGGCTCGGGCGCTACCTTCATCGTCAACCGCGAGGAGCTTGAGTATTATGATGAAAGATATCTTTCCGAAAGGGAGATAGGAGAAAGCGTTGCCACTCTTCCTTCGCTTCCTATGCCTGCATCTATCGAGGCATTCACGGGGGATAGGCAGACCAACCTTCTTTCGCCCGAGCTTGAGTATCACACCTCGATCCCCGGGGCGCTTATGAATATGTTCCTTGAGATGATAGAGAAATTCAAGCTCCCTAAGGGTACGGCTCAGCTTGCTTACGCTTCTCAGCTTTCTGCGGCTTTTTGCCTCTCGGATATAATAAAGAGGCTGAGAAGAGATGAAAACTCATCAATGAGCGCCGTATGCCGCCAGTTCAACGACGCCTGGCCTGCGGTATCGCCCTCATTTATAGATTGGTACGGAAGAGAGAAGGCGGAAAGCTTCCTTGCCGGAAGATTTTATGCGCCTCTTACCGTCAGCTGCGAGAGGGCGGTGGATAAGCTTTTGCTCTACGTTACGAATGAGTACAGGAAGGACTTCATCGGCAAGCTTACCTTGGCGATCTATGATAACCTCGGCGATTGCCGATTTGAGACCACGCAGGACGCAAGCGTGCCTATGCTCACCTCTCTTTTGATAATCGAAGAGGATATATCGAAATTTGACGGCGAGCGAGATCTCTTTATTACGTATCATCTGGACGATCACACGGGCGTGGTTGCGGAGGGCGTGAACCCAATTGCCCTGCCCAAAAAATACCTTTTCTCCGCTGAGCCTATAAAATACGAGATCAGCGGCTTTGGCAAAAGCTATTCGCTTAAGCTTACCTCATCGGGGCTTGCAAAGGGTGTATTCGTCAGCTTCGTTGGCATAGACGTCGAGCTTGAGGATAACTTTATTGATATGACGGGTCTCGTCCCGGTTAAGCTTGGATTTACGACGTCCGAGGTCACCACGAGCGAGGACCTTATGAAGAGGATAGAGATCAGGACTCTTGCCGATCTCGGAAAATGACGGAAAATTAAAATAAATATAAATGAAAGGAAAGGCAAAATGAAAAAATTCTGGGCTGATTTTAAAAAATTCATCTCGCGCGGAAACGTAGTTGATATGGCTGTTGGCGTTGCGGTAGCAAGCGCTTTCACCGCTATTGTCAAGGCTTTTACCAACGGATTTATCTCTCCGCTGCTCGCTCTTCTTTCCAACGGATCGGAGCTTGCCGACCTCAAATGGGTCGTAAGAGAAGCGGTAGTTGAAGTATCCGAGGAAGGCGTTGAGACGATCGTCACGGCAGAGGTAGCGATCCTCTGGGGAGCATTCCTGCAGGCGATATTCGATTTCCTTATCATAGCGCTTGCGCTCTTTATTATGATAAGAGTCGTTGCAGGGCTTTCTGAGAGAGCTAAGAAGATCCACGAGAAGATGATGGAGACCATCCACGAAAAAGAGCTTGCCGAAAAGCGCGCTAAGGAAGAGGAAGAGAAGGCAAAGGCTGAGGAAGAGGCTCGCATCGCAGAGGAAAAGGCTGAGGCTGAAAGGCTTAAGGCTGAAGCGGCTGCCGAGGCAGAGCGAGAAAGACTCATCCGCGAGGAGCAGCTTCTCACCGAGATCCGCGATCTTCTTAAGGAGAAAAAGTGATTATTTAACCTGCTGATTTTTCATCGGTAGATAATTAGAATTAATCGAATGATTTTTGTAAAAAGCACCGTTTATGCTAACTAATATTGGCATATTCGGTGTTTTTTCTTCGTTTAAGCGAAAGCTATCGCACAAGGCTCGCTGCGCTTGAGATGAATTGCGCAAGCGCATGAATTGACACGCTGTGTCATGAATTGAAAGCAAGCTTTCATGAATTGGCTTCGCCATGAATTGCGCCTTTTGGCGCATAAGGAAAGATGAGCAATTTAATCCATGTATTACCCAATACACGTCTTTGGGGGTCAGGGGGCATTTGGACATCAAATACCCCCTTTTCTTTGCCGAGTGCGAACGATAGCATCCCTCTCCGTCTTGCTTCGCAATCCACCTCTTCCGAAGGGCGAGGCTATATAAGCCTTCCCCAGTGGGGGAAGGGGGACCGCTTGCGGTGGATGAGGTGTCGGGCGAGGCTTACCGAGTGCAAAGGAAAGCCTCAAATAAAGGGTGAAGTTTTCGCTTGTGCGAAAGTGAAGTTGCTGCGCAGTGAAGTTTGGTCTATCGACCAAGTGGAGTTAAGCTTGCCCTCACTTCGCCGAGAGGCGAAACTTCACTCACAAAGTGAACTTCACTTACAAAGTAAACTTCACTTGCCCCTATGGGCAAACTTAGTTCGGGGCAGTGTTCTGCCCCGATGGGTTAGCACAAAAATGCCGTAAAAATCCAAAAGCTTTCGCCGAAGATGTGCGTTGCAGCATAAGTTTTTCGGTGGTAAAATGTTTTTTGCAGGGAAGATCGTATAAAATTTTGTCACATCTTGCAAAAAAGTGTTGACAACATAAAGATTTAGTATTATAATTAATTTATTATTTATTTTTAATTGCTTTAATATTTAAAAGAAAGGTGTATATGGCATGGGAAGAGCTCTTAATCTGTCTCTTGATCTTGGCGGCGACTCTTTGAAAATAGCATTTGCATACAGCGTCAATGCCGACGGAGCGGTAAGGCATGAAAATGATATAGTATACGGCAAGATCGGCGTTCCCGGCTATATGCTTAAGATCGCATTCCCCGCGGTTGCCTGCCACAATGCAGAGAAGGGCAAATGGGTATACGGCGATAAGGTCGATACGGAGTTTGACGGCTCTTTCGTCAGGGTCGTGCGTATCAAGGATCTCATCTCCCTTCTTCAGTATGGTGACTGCGCTTATTATTACGATAGAAGAAGCCACTTTCCGAGATTTTATTTTCCCTCGTCAAGAGACTATAAGCTTATCGAGAATTTCCCCGAGTCGGTAAGATTCGGAGATACCTTCGATGCGGGTGTGACTCCCAAGGACGTCTGCCTCGGATACTTCAGATACGTTGCGGGCGTTGTCAAGGAGAGGATCGCCGAGATGTCTAAAACCTTCGGCATAAAATTCACCGCGAAGGACTTGAGGATCGCCATAGTGCATCAGCCTAAGGTCGGCAAAAGATATATCGATGAGCTTACGTACCTCGTGAAGGAGTCCTTCGGAGTATCGCCCTCGAAGATACTCAGCACCACGAAGTCTCTCGGAATGTACGCAAAGCACAGAGGCGTTTTTGATAAGGTCGATGAGGCGCTGATCGTTGATATGGGCGAAGAGGATATCTCTGTCGCGAGAGTTTTCTCGGATAACGGCAAGGTCATCATAGACGGAGAAGAGGGCCATAGCGACCCCTTGCCCCTCGGCGGCAACGATATGGACTATGCGATCGCGGATATGATAAAGAAGGAAATATCCGAAGTCAGCCCCTTCGGCGCGTTTGGCTCTGATCGGTCTGAGCGCGAGGATCCGATGTACGAAAAGCAGTACCTCTTTATGAAGAGCGTCAAAAGCGCGAAGGTCGCCCTCAGCAAGAAGGGCGCGGAGCTTGGCGCGATGATAGGAATTTATTACGAGACCTATAAGCAGAGCGAGCTTATGAGAGACTCTCTTTGCAAATGTATAGGCACGGATAAGCCCTATGACCCGAAGGCGGGCGACACAAGGATAGCTCCGAGGATCGCACAGTACATAATAAACGAGCTTCAAGGCGAGGTAAATATAGATATAGTCTCCCCGATGGACGGCGAGAGCTTTGGCGCAGTGATACTTTCGGGCGGACTTGCGGAGTGCTATTCGCTTAAGGAATATATAAAGGCGGCGGTGGAGCGCGCTTATCCCGGAGTCAGGGTCTTAAGCTTTGACGAAAAGGAAGCCTCAGGCTCGGAATTTTCGATCCTATCCTATGAGGATTCGGCGTACGCGCCCGCGGTGGGCGGAGCGATAGTCTCCCTTAAAAATGAAGATATCAGCACGGGTCTTTCGCTTTCCTACGCTACGTGGGGCACATTCAGCGAGCCGGGAAGAGGCTCGAAATACGTGCTTTCCGTATTCGTCAACAGAGGCGAGCAGATCAACCCCGGCGACGTATTCTCCGCGCCCTTCTACTTCACAAGGTCGAGGAGCAATAGCTTGATGCTCGATACAGTCATAGAGAACGAGGAGATATACAGCGCGGCGATAACCACGCGCGACATGATGAGATACGGAGTCGCGAAGGATACGTTTTTCAAGAAAAAATACAGAGGCAGCGAGATCAGCTGCGTCAACTCAAGCTCGGACGGAAGATGGTATCTCGGTCTTGACGTTGACTCTCCCTCGGAGTTCCCCCGAAGCCGCGAGGGCAAGCTTGCAAGGCTTAAATCGGTCAGCGGCGGAAGAGGCACGAAGATCGAGCTTCATTATGCGTACAGAGACGGTGTGACGGGCAAAACGGTCACAAGAAGGATAGACGCGCTTAAGAGCGTTATGCTGAACGTTCCCCCGAAGTCGCTTGCGGCTAAGGAAAGCATAATAGTTGAGGAAAAGGGAAGGATCAGAGTGGCATACGAGATACTTCCGCCCTCGGAAAGTCAGGAGAGCGAATATTTAGCGCATTTTGCGGGAGCGCCGAGATACGATTACGTGAGAGTCAACGTATCGCAGATGTTCGTCATAGCGCCCGGAGTCGAGCCGATAATCCCCGTCATCGGATGATAGAGGCAGAGGAAAAGGTTAAGAGGAAATCATTATGAGTAAGTATAAGCTTATATTCAAAAACAGCGGAGCAGGAAACCGCAACGTTTTCGCGGGCATCAACTCGGCGGAAATAAATACCGAGTGGAGCGCCTATACGGAAGGGCTGAAAAAGGCGGAAAAGACTGTCGGCGTTATAGATTCGTATGACGATTTCGGCATAATGAAGATCCCCGTATCCGCATACGAGGCTGACTATGGCTCCAAGTACGGCATAGCTTACGATGAGGTCAGGCATGGCAACAGCGGCAACGTTCTTACCGCGGGTCAGTACAACGCGGCGCACGAATTTTTGCAGCAGAGGCGAGGCTTCGGACTTCTTGCGGACCCTGTCGGAAGCGGTAAGACCTTCGAGGCGTGCGCGGTCCTTTCCGAGCTTGCGGCAAGAGGGCGTATATCAAATATGCTTCTTATCGTGCCGAGCCAGGTCTACGACGCATGGGTAGACGTGCTTGAAAATAAATTCGGTCTCGGAGAGGGAGTTCTTTATAAATTCCCGAAGCTCTCGAGCGGCGAGAGGCTCCCGAGATTCAATACCCTAGTTACCTCGTCGGGCGGTGTTACCGTTCCGAAGATGCCGATCATCGTTGAGACCGAGCAGTTCGTCACCTGGGATACCTCGAGCGAGCTTATGAAGGCTCTTTACGACGTTATAGTTATAGACGAGGCTCACCACCTTTGCGACAGGGGCGACGAGAAGTACGCGGGATTTATGTACAGAGTATCCCTTCTCGCGGCGATAAAGAAGGCTAACTCAAAGCCGTATTGCCTGCTTCTTTCCGCAACGCCGCACTCGGGAAATCTCGAGAAAATGTTCCGCCTATGGTACTTTATCAGATCCTCGGGCGGAAATCCCGAAGATTTTATAGACGACTCGGGAGACGATCTTTCGGGCCGCCACACACCCACTTATTTAAAGGAGTACAAGGTCTACCGCGAGGAAAAATGCAGCGGAGCGACGACAGTCTCCACCTTTATCGATGCGGCAATGCTTTATGAAATGACCGCCAACGCATCGGACGAGGAGCGAGAGGCTCTCTTAAGGTTCTACAAGGAAGAATATGAGGATCCGAAATTCGGATCGACAGACGAGCCCTTCGAGAGCTTAAGCGCATACAGAAAGCTTCTCGTTATAAATAAATTCCTCGGTGAAAACGAGGACGTTGCCGCAAGAGTGCATACCAACGTTGCGACGGCTTATCACGACGTCCTGATGCGCTCGATAATGGTAAGAAATAAGAGCGGTCACTCCAATAATAAGAAAAAATACCCGACCAATATATTCTTCCTGCCGCTCGATAAAGCGCCGTCCTGCGTGAAGCTCGGCGATGACACGGTAATAGATATGAAGGGCTTCTCCGAGCTTTCGGAGGAGGCTTACGTTGAATACCGCGGCGAGAAAATGACAGCACAGAGATACGGCGAGATGCGTCTCGGTGTCAGAGGCGCGGCAAAGTCGCAGGGCAAGATCATAAAAGAGGTCCTCACCGCAATGGGACTTAGCGATGCCAATTTCTCAAAGGAAGGGGCAAAAAGAGAGGGTGCGCTCGACTTCTATCGCACGTATCTTGCGGATATGAACGAGAGGGTGACGAACGTTTTAGTCCCCACGGAAAAGGGCAAGGATGCGGATAAGTCCGTCCTTTGCCAAAAGATAGAATACTTAAAGAAAATATTAAGAAGGCATAAGAATGAAAGAGTGCTTGTCTTCTTCGACTATGCGGCAAGAGGCTCGGCAGACGTCAGGAGCGAGGTGCTTAAGTCTCTTGAGGCAGATCCCGAATTCAAGGATAGACTCCTCGTTGCCAGCGGCAGGGGAGACTACTCCGAAAGATTTGAGAAGAGCGAAAGCACGGTATTCCTCGCGATGCACCGCTCCGCAACGGAAGGAACGAACCTTCAGTCATCGAGCGTTGCGATAAACTTCCAGACGACGGTCGATCCCGTTGCTATGGAGCAGAGAATAGGACGAGTATTCCGTATCGGTCAGAAAAACGACGTCACGGTATATTCGCTTGCCGATATGTCCGATCTCGAGGGCTATATGCTCACCTTCTTCGCGAGAGTCAACCTTCTCTCGGCAAATTCGGGAGATGCAACGATAATAGCGGGAAGCTCGAGCGGCAATATGGTCGCGATAAGATGTAATTCCTGCGGCTCGGTAAGACTCATCTCGGACGAGGAGTATCAGGTAAGGCGCGATAAGAAGGCAGGCGAGGCGGGCGCTCTTTACTGTACGGACGGCGGCGAGATCTGCAGAAACAACAGGGATAAGCCGTATGGCACGGAGATGAAGAAGATAAACGTCAAGAACTTCGAGTGCGATAATCCCGATTGCGACGCATCGATAATCCGCTCGGCTCTCGGCTATACCTGCCTTTCGGGAGAGGGAATACTCTGCGAGCATATACATTCCAACGAGCGCGAGACGGTATTCTGCCATAAGAAGTGCGTTATGATGCGCTGCAAGAAATTCGCCGAGGGCGGTCAGTATTCGCACTGCGCCGTTATGAAGGCTATAAGAGCGGGCGTCAAGGACGATACCGAGCTTGAGGCAAGATGCCGCGCCTGCGAGGATAAATGCCCCGAGGGCTGCCGCTTCGGCAAGGGAGCTATGGCTATCAGCCATTGCACGGAGTGCTTCGATAAGCCCTCGTGTATGCCGAGAATACTTACGTTTGATAAGACGGGCAAGACCCATTGCCCCGTTTGCGATGCGGGTAATTTGCGCTTAGCGCCGCCCTCGTCGTTTGAAAGCTATATAAAAGAGCTTTGGAAGTTCAGGCTTGATCCAAGAGCATTCGTCTCCAATCTGAGAGAAGAAATCACAAGAGTTTCAAGGGTCTCGAAGATCCTTGAATACAGATCATCCTCGGACAACTGAGTATCAAGACTGACTGAAAGGAAATAAAAATGCCTGAAATAAAAATAACCGATAGCGAGCAGAGGGCCGCGTTTGACGCTGTCTATAATATCATCAGCTCAGGGCTTCTCACCTCTATCGGCGGTATATCGCTGAATACGGACAGCGGTGTGATAAATCACGGAAATATGTCTTACGTATTTCTTGACGGCGGACTTGACGAGTCAGCCGAGACCAAGGGCGAGAGCTTTACTATCGAGGAAGACGGCGCAAGCTGGTTCAAGGGCTTCAGAGGAAATGCCGATCCCGATATTGCCGCTCTCGGCGCGTGGGAGGTCTTCCTTGGAAACTTCTCATCCGAATTTCATAAAAAATTCTTTCTGACCGCCTATCCTATGAGAAGGTGCGAGGCGGACGGAGCCTTCGGCGAAAAGCTCGGAGATAATGTTTGCCGCTTCCTTAGCGCGATCTATCCTCATATCACGGATATGACGGTGGCGAGGACCTCTGGCAACGTTGGCGAAGAGGACGTTTATGCTCTGACTCTTCGTATGCAGATAGGAACGACAATGGGCGAGAAGGTGCCTATGGTGGGCAAGCTCTTTATGTCGAGAAGCTCTGATATACGCCTTTTCAGAGAGCGCGATCTTAAGCCGATCCCGAGCGAGGATGCGGAGCTTATGTTCCGCGATTTCGAGACCTATTCGGATAAAAGAACGGTAGCCGATCTTGGACTTATCGCGGCGACTGATATAAAATCCACCGCCACGGTGCTTGGGGAGATAAGCAAGAAGCTTTCCTCAATGATCGCCGCAAACGAGGAATATCCGATCTCGGATTACGTATTTTTCGATCCCGAGAGCGAAAAGAAGCTTGATTCCATGCTTGAGAAGCTTGCCGTTGGCGAAAGAGTCCTCGAATGCGGTCAGATAGAGGTCCTCGGAGTTTCGAATATAAGGTGGCAAACGACCACTCTCGATATAGTATCCTCTACGGGCGCGAAGCTATTCCGCGTCAGCGGCGGAACCGATAATAAGGTGACGGTCCGATGCCTCGGCTGCGGCGGAGCGGATATCGTCAGCAACAACGTTATAACGGCGAAGCTTGAGGGCGGAGACGTCTTAAGGCTCCCGATCGATCTTTCTCAAAGAGACTTCGGTATATCCGAAAAGGATCTTGAGCTTATCCGCTCCTCGGAGACGGTGGCAGCGCACTACGTCAAGAGAAGCAACGCGGTCTGCAAATGGGGCTCGAGAAAGAAGAAGTGCCCCTCTTATATCTGCCGCGCGCACCTCGTCACCCTTCCCGAGGGAGAGACGGTCTGCCGCGCCTGCAAGTATCCCGAGATAGTGTATAAGGGCAGCGACGGGCTTGATCACTATACGCCGAAGTCGACCTTCGTCTCCGATCTCTCGGAGTTCAGACCCTCACCCGAGGCGGTGAAGTGTCAGGGCGGCTGCGGAAGATATATAGCGAGGGGCGATAATACCCTTTGCCCGCTTTGCCGTGAGGTCAAGAACCTTATGAAGGGCAGAGAGGAAGCCGAGAAAAGATACGGCAGGTATAGATCCCTTATCCCCATAGAGGCAAGACTTCTCGGAGCGGGATATACAAAGCTTTGCTATGAGGACCGCGAGCTTCTGATCTTCGTCTTTGCGAAGGAGCTTCCCTCGGGCGGGCTTGTGCCTAAGAAAAAATTCCTTTTCCACAAGCTGTGGGCAGACGGAAATACCGTCAAAGCACCTGTCAGAATGGAGGTATAAAGAAGAGATATGACTTATTTTGACGAAAAACTCAGCAGTAAAAAGATCTTCCTCTTTATATCTATGGCGGCGGTTCTTTTTGCCGACCTCTTCGTTACCGTTTTGCTTATCGGCTTCGGAGTCGGCTTTTCGATGATGATAGCTCCCTTTATCCTCGTTGCCGTTGATATAATATTCCTGGTGCTTGCCGTATTTACCAATTTCAGATTTGCATACAGTATAAAATACGTCGCAATATATTCGGTAGCGGCGGCAGCTCTCACCGTGCTTTTCGCTCTTCTCGGCTCGGGAATAGGAAATGACGGCGTGGTGATGACTATTCTTTCTGCGCTTCTTTGGGCGGCGGTACACCTATTTTTCGCATTCGCCTTCTCGGCATCGGTCGCCACCGCATCGAGCGACGGCGGTAAGGGCAAGGCAAGCGCGGCGATCCTCTCGGCGCTCTCGGTTGCCGCTGTGGCGGCTTACGGCGCTTTCGTGATCGGAAGCGGAGTTTTCGGTCAGGGCTTTGCCGAGATGTCCCGAACTCTCGTCTACGAATACGATGAGGATAACGACTTTTATATAGCCTCGGGCGTGCTTAGCGGAAGAGGCGATAAGGTAAAGATCCCCGAGAGCTTCAACGGAAAGCCCGTCGGCGCGATAGACCTCTCACTCATAGCAAGCGAGGAGCTTTCGCTTATCGATCTTTCAGAGCGCGGCGCGATAAAGCTCGTCAATGCCGATAGCGTAAAATACGAAGGCGGCGCCGAGATAAGAATATCTAAGGATAGCTTTGAGTCCTTTGCGAAAGAGATACTTCTTTCGGGAGAGTGCGGATCGGATGGGGCAGCGATAAAGCTTTACGAAAAGCTTATGCCCACGGGCTTCGCCTCTGACGAAATATACGTCACCTTCTCTTACGATGAAAAGACTCTTTCCGCGGTAGGCGGCGAGCTTATGCCCATATGGGTCGGTAAGAAAAACGATATATTCACCTTAAGCTACGCACAAGGCGTAAGCTACGTTAAGAAAAGCGACAGAGACGATGAGGCGCTTCTCTCGGAGCTTTATAATTCCGATGCCTTTGGCGGCGGATATATACTGAAGGATCTGAAGGCGGCAGGTGGCGATAATTTGGTAGGAAAAAAGCTTACCGCCTCGGAGCATGGAGTCAGGGTCGCTTTTGAGAAGATATACAATATTTATTTCGCATTTGATAACGATGATCTTTTTGAGCTTGACGAGTCCTACGTGAAAAGGCAGAGCGGCGGCAGATACGTCGTTCTCTCGGGAGCGGAGGATCTTATTCGCTCAGCGCCCGCAAGAGAGGGCTTTACCCTTGATTGGGAATATCCCGATTTTTCGGTAAAGAGCATCGAGGAGGCGATCAAAGCCTCGAGCGAGCCGAAGATCAATATTTCCGCAAGGTGGACGATGATCCCGCCCGAGATAATCTCTCTTACGGCGGATAAGGACGGCGGAGCTTATATCTACGGAGACTCAATGAGAATAGACTCCGAGGTAAAGGCGGCAGCCGAGAGCTTCGGAATAAGATACCGCTGGGAGAATGCAGACGGGTCTTACGCCTCTGACGTAGAGGATCTTTCCGTCGCTCTTATGAATTACGACGGCGGCGGAAAATATAAGCTTCACGCGGTCTCTTATTATGACGGCAATTCCTCGCTTACGGCGAGCGCCGAGGCTTCAATAGATATCACCGTTGATAAGAAGCTTCTTCCCCTGATCTTCAAGCCTATATCGAATGATGGATTTACCAAGGTCTACGATGCCGAAGAAAGTCTCATTGAGATAAGTATTGATGAGAGCGCGATCGTTGCCGATGATGAAATAAAATACGCGCTTTCGGTGGAGAGCGTGACCAAGGCGGGCGAATACACCGCGGCTGTGACTCTTCTCGGAGATAGCGCGGAAAAATATAAGACCTCGTTCGATAAATGCGTATACACGGTCTATCCGAGACCTCTTACGGTTGTTTGGAGCGATACGAAGGAATTCGTTTATAACGGCGAGGGGCAGATAAGAGAAGCCTCGATAACCTCGGGCGTTGTCGGCAGCGACGACGTTTATCTCCTCTATTCGGGAGAGGGCGTATCGGCAGGCGAATACACAGCAAAAATATCCTCGGATAATCCCAACTATAAGGTAGAGGAAAGAGATAGCGAGGCAAGCTTTACGGTCAAGCCCGCGCCCCTTTCGGTAACCTGGGATCCCGAGACGCTCGAGCTGATCTATAACGGCTCGTCAAGAAAGCCTGCGGTCGAAGCAGCCCTCGGCGAGATAGGCTCGGAGAAGGTGCTTATTGCGGTCAGGGTAGAGGGCTCGGCAAAGAACGTCGGCACTTATACCGCAGAGGCGTACCTCACGACCCTCGCGGTCAATAAGAATTACTATATAGAGACGGGTAAGGAGACTCAGTTTGAGATCTCGGCTAAGCCGATAACCGTCAGCTGGGAGAATACCTCTATGGTATATAACGGCAACGGCGGAAGGCTTCCCACCCCGAAATTTGACGGAGTCGTCGGAGCGGATGACGTTATGAAGACCGTCAGCTCAAATGAGAGCGCAAAGAACGTCGGCGAATATACGGCGACCGTCACGGTAGCAAATCCCAACTATAAGATAAGCGGCGGCGGAAGCTGCCTGTTCACAATATCGAAGGCGTCTCTCAACCTGAGGTGGGGAAGTACGGCTCTCGTTTATTCGGGCGCGCAGCAGGCGCCCACGGCAGAGATAGCCTCGGGGCTTCAGGGAAGCGATAGCTTCACCGTCACGGTAAACGGCAAGGAGACTGCGGCTTCGCAAAGCGAAAGGACGGCAAGCGTCTCGCTTACTCCGATAGGAGAGAGCCTCGTTGCTAACTATGAAATAACAAATCCCTCGATAGCGTACGTAATATCCCCGAAGGAATTGACTCTTACCTGGTCGGGACTTTCGGTGACGTACAATGCTATGGAGCAGAAGCCGACCGTCACCTATTCGGGCGCGGTCACGGGAGAGGATCCCCTGATCACCGTCACAGGCGGTAAGGATGCGGACGTCTATACCGCAGCCGTCACGGTGGGCAACAGCAATTATAAGCTTCGGGCAGGCGAAAGCGGAGTCAGAGCCTTTGAGATCAAAAAAGCTCCTCTGACTGTCACCTGGACGGGTAAGGAATTTACCTACGACGGCACGGAGCATACCCCCACGGCAACCGTCAGCTCGGGCGCGCTGCTCTCCGATTCGGTATCGGTCAAGGTATTGGGCGGCGGAGCTAAGGCGGCAGGCGTATATACTGCCTCGGCAGAGTCGGTCAATAATAATTATTACGTTCTGAACGGAGCGACCTACGGCTACTCGGTCACCCCCGCAAAGCTTGAGGTAAGCTGGTCGGGACTTAACGTAACCTATAACGGCGAGGAGCAGAAGCCTGCGGTAAGCATTATCTCGGGACTAATATCGGGAGACGATGCTAATATTACAGTACCTTCTAAAAAGAAGGCGGGCAGCTACGAGCTTACCCTCTCGATAGGCAATAAAAACTATGAGCTTAAGGAAAGCTCGATGGCATCAGCTACCTTCACGGTAGAGCGTGCTCCCATAATCATATCGTGGGAGAATAAGACACTTACTTATAACGGATACGCGCAAGCGCCCACTCCGAGATCGGAAACTCCGCTCTTCGGCTCGGATACCGTCAGCTTTATAGTTGTCGGAGAGGAAACCGACGTTGGCTCTTATACCGCGTCCGCTGTAAGCTCGAGCATAAATTATACCGTTGTCGGCGGCATGAGCACGGACTACACTATCGTCCCCAAGGAGATATCCTTAAGCTTCACCGAAACGACCTTCGTTTACGATAAGACTTCTCATACTCCGAAGTATGAGGTCATCGGCGTCGTATATGGCGATGCGGGCGTTCAGGTGACGGGGCAGGGAATGAACGCGGGCGAATACGATATAACGTATAGCCTTACAAACGCGAATTACATTCTTTCCGATGCCTCGAAAAAGGTCAGAATGACAGTTCTTCCGAAGGCTATAACGGTCACGCTCCTTTCGGATAAGCTCGTTTACAGCGGCGAGGAGCAGACTCCCACGCCCATAACGGACGGAGTTATTGCGGGAGACGATGCCTTAGTTACTCTCCTCGGCTCGGGCACGGACGTCGGCACATATCAGGTGACGGTCTTGGTCGGAAACGGAAACTACGAGCTTTCTTCACCCGCAACCTTGAGCTTTGAGATAACAAAAAAGAAGGTTGAGGTCAGCTGGCTCGGCGGCACGGAGTTCGTATATGACGGAAGCAAAAAGACTCCCGACTGCACCTGCCTTGACGTCGGCGGCAATGAATTCTCGGCGACAGTTAAATACTACGTCCTTGGCGAACTTGGCTGGGAAGCTATTAGCGGCGCTCCCAAAGAAATAGGCAGATACAAGGCGGAGTACGTACCGAGCGACTCGGGCAACTATGAATTTACAAACACAGTTATAGAATACACAGTAAAGGAGGCGTCTTAAATGATCTGCACCAATAAAAGATGCGGCCATGATATAAAGGCGCCGCTCGAGCTGTACACAGGTGACCTTGCTTGCCCGAGATGCCGCTCGCGTATCGATCTCGGACTTGAGGAGATCAAGGTCACAGCGAGGAACAGAGAGCTTTTCGAGCTTTCCGAAATGTGGTTCTCCTACGGGCTCGCAAGGGATATAGACCTTAAGATACCCGAGGCGGTCGAGGCGATCCGCATAGATCCTCAGCAGATGATAAAAAAGGCAACGGGTCTTGCCACCGAGGCGTCTTTACTCGGGCATCCCGAGGCGAGGTGGAGAGTCGGGTACTACTTTGACAGAGACTTCGTTGAGAAGGATAAGACCGAGTCGGCAAGATGCAAGATCGCCGCAAAATACTACGAATCGGTATTTATGAGTCCCGATGCCGAGTTTGAAGGCTACGGGCAGGCAGAGACCGATAGGCTTAAAAGAAGAGCCGCTCTGGATTACCTTTCAATGGTAGATGCTCTTCCACCCTCGGAGAGGGAGTATTACAAGCGCGGCACAGAGCGCGCCGCATCTCTCATTCCGGGCGGATATCTCGGCTCAGGGCAGGACGGCGCCGATAAATCGGATGCTGAGACGGTAAAGGACGTTATAGATCTCTTTGATCACAACGTAAGAGCGCCGATATTCGGGCTTATAACCGTCAGCCGCGACCGCCTTGACGAGGTAGGAGCGATCATTTCCGCGTCTTGCGTGAAGATGAGAGGCGAGGTCTCATTCCAGTTCATACCGCTGGACAGAAACGGAATGATGCACGCGGAATTTGAGTTTTCGAGATTTTTTATCGCAAATCTCGGGCAGTATATAGAAAAAGCAAAAAAGCTTGCCGAAAGAGAGGTATCGATCTTCTTCTTCAATAAGCTTGGCAAGCATAAATATTTAAAGAACCGCAAAAAAGAGCTTATGGAATACGTTGAGTCTCCCTATGATCCAACGAGTATAGATCTTATGCAGAAACTCGTGGGACGGCTCGCGAAGGATAGGGTAACCATATTCTACGACGACGATATAGCTTTTTATAACGCGGCTAAGCCCAAAGCGGCGTATAAGGAGCTCGTTAAGAGCTTGACGGAAGGAGAATAATCAATGAATATAGTTTCACTTGCGGAAACACTGCATTCCCAGGGCATAATAAGCAGAGGTCAGAAAAACACTCTTGCAGGCTGCCTTAAGGGCTGCCAGTCGGATAATTACATAACGGTGATAGAGAACACCGCAAAGGATATCGGAAGATGGCATAAGGCGCTCACGGATTACGGATACTCAAAGGGCTCTTCGTATTCAAAGGGTCTTGTCAAGGCTATCAAGGACGGCGTCAAAAGCACTGTCGGCTACGTTAAAGCCAATATTAATAAGACACCCCTTCAAAGCGCAAACTCAGATCTTAAAAACTCAATAGGAAAAATTAATAATTCTATACCCGAAAAAGGAGATAAACTCACAATGAACGTTAAGTCCACAACACTTGAAGTAATCGCAAAATGCAATGAAGCTCTCGAAGCTTACCTTCCCTCTACCGCGGCGAAGGACGTCATAACCCGCGCTCAGGCTATGCTTAAGGAGATCGCGGAGCAGGTTCAGGCGGCGGTAGACGCAACCTCGAAGAACGCGGCAGACAAGGCAAATCAGATCTTCGATAAGCTCCAGAGCGCAGTTAACTCTTACGTAACGGGCAACACCAGCACCAAGACCGCAGTCACAGCTCTTGAAGAGGCAAAGGAGATCGCGGTATCATGGACCAACCTTAAGATCTCGAGATTCGCGAAGGAAGCCCGCGAGAGCGACGTCAAGGACGCATCCAAGCTCAACGAGACAATTCTCAATAAGGCAGAGGAGTCCGAGGCTATAAATAAGGTAAACGACGTAGGCAATGCTATCGATTCCAAGCTTGACGTTGTAAAGATCCAGGAAGAGCAGATCGAGGAAATGATGAAGACCCGCCAGAAGCTCTCCGCTGAAAGAGACGGATATCTTGAGAAGATAGAGCTTGTCAAGGCAGACTGGATGGCAAAGACCATAAGCTCGGTAGATGCTCAGCAGCTCATTCTCGGTCATCAGCAGAACCAGGCTAATATCGAGGACGAGATCGATATGTACAATGCAAGAATTTCTCAGCTTCAGGAAGCTGTACTTGCTCAGAAGGGTAAGCTCAACGAGCTTAAGATAATCATCGGCAACGCAAAGTTCTTTGCGGTCAACAGCGCCGATATCATAGTTCCCATCGCTGAAAACATCGATTTCGATGCTATCCACGCATACCTCAACGGCTCGTCCAACGATATCGTTATCGATAAGATCTGCCGTATCGACGCAGTTGCAAACATCATCGCTAAGAAGATGAAGATGTCTGCAGACGAGGCTAAGAATAAGCTCCGTGAGGTTCGCGGCTTCGTATCTATGGGTCAGAAGACCACCGTTACTCTCGAGGAGAAGATGAAGAAGTCTCAGCAGCAGCAGATCGATGCGGACGACTTTATGAATTCTCTTATGAACGGTGGCAAGAGCACTAAGGTCGAGAATCCCCAGACTCCCATTTCTAACGGTACTTCTACCATAAAGATCAGCGCAGGCGAAGAGGATATCTGATTTTTCGGCAAAAAGCGCGGAAGGTATCCTATATAATTAAAGTAAACGATACTCAAAATTAACATAACGGAGAAATTCAATGGCAAGAATTCATTTAAAGGATCAGGCAAAGATACTTTATCTTCAGTCGGATAATATTGCCGAGCTTGAAGAGATGTATGAGAGCCTGAAGAACTTTGTCAGTATGCCTGTCATCAAGAAGACGGCGCAAAGCGATCCTGACCGCAACCTTGAATTTATGATAAGCGAGTCTATGCTGATCCAGCTCGGCGCAAAGATCAACGTGCTGAAATACGCGCGCGGCTTCACCGAGACGGATTACAAGATTCTCGAGGAGTATATCGCGGAAAATATCGAGATCGCCGAAAATCCCACCGTTGAGAAGGTCACGGCGAGCGTCAACGAGGCGGGAGAGACCGTCCTCACAAAGACTCACGCCCCATATACGAAGGCGGTAAGGCTGCTTGCGAATATTCGCGACTGGGCGGCTGATCTGCACGTGATCGTCAGAGATGCGGGAAGGGATATGGACAGTATCACCTACGAGGGAGACCGTGCGACTCACGATATGGATAAGGTCGTAAAGATCCTCGATAACTTCAATAAAAGGCTCGTTGAGATCGAAAATCTGCCATTCGCGATGTTCCCGCCCGAGTGCGTGATACCGGACGTCACCGCGATAGCGAGAGATGCTCTTATCAGCACGGCGAATAAGATAAGAGCTATGGTCGCCTCAATGGAGATGGGGCAGATGAAGGAGCTGCTCGGCGAGAGCGCAAGCCCTATCACGAGCGCAGGCGGAATTTCCGAGATACTCTATTACGATAATAAGATAGCGAAAAGCAAGTCGAGCGCATCGACATTCGTTATCTCCACTCCCTTTGAGGACGAGGCAATGCTTTGCGCGCTTGCGACAGCGGAGCATTTCGGCATCAAGATGATGCGCCTCTCGCTCTCGGCTCTTTCGGGCAGAACGGCAGATGAGATAAGCTTCTTCTTTGACGTTCTTTCTGCGGAAAGAGGCGGCTTCCTCATCACCAATATCGCCGAGCTTAAGGAAGAAAAGCTCGATCGGGCGATGATAGGAATAATGAGAGCGGGAATGAGCGGCTCAAAGATGCTCGTTTTAGACAAGGTTGGAGACAGAACGCTTTTCGAGCGCTTCGAGGAGCTTGCGGAAAAGACGGAAGGACTTTCCACAATATACGTCAGCCATGAATTTCTTAAAATGCCCCATTGCGCGGGAGCGCTCAGCCTTCTCGTTGAAAAGGGCATAATAAACAATACCGAAGAGGATTACGCAAGGGTCAAGAAAAAGCTCCCCTTTATGGGATATATAGGACTTAACGATCTTCTTTCGGGCGAGCAGTTTGCAATAGTGGAGACGAGATCCAATCAGAATCTTCCTCTCGGCGTTGCTTACCTCTCGCGCCTTGTCACTCAGTCTCATCTTATAGACAGTGACTGGGGAGACTTCTCAAAGCACGTAAGATTTGTCGAGGGCGAGAGAGTCGTATTTGATTACGACGGCTTTAAGCCTCTGGACAGGCAGAATATCAGAGCGATAATAGAGAAGCCCGGGCTTTCGATCTTCGCTAAGTGCGGAATTGCCGTCAAGTATTGCATTCTCGCGGGCGACCATTTCACCGCTTGGGAGAGGCTTGACGATGCCGAGAAGACCGAAAGAGTCAACCTTGCAACGTCTGTTGTTTCAATGCTTCTCAATAACGCTTACGCCCCCAAGGTCGAGATATTCTCGGTTGAGGAGTGGCGTGAAAAGGCAAAGACCGATGCTTCTTATTCAAGCACCACCGTCGGACTTTGTATCAACAAGGGCAAGCTCATTCATTACAGATCGGATTACCTCACCTCTATACATAACTGCATACGCATTATCTGCCACGAGTGCTTCCACGCATTCCAGCACACCGCGGTTGACAATAAGCACGCGCAGTGGCACTTTATAGAGCTTGGAGTAACCGAGGGAAGAGTTGATGCCTGGAGCAAAAACTTTGATAAGTATATCAAATCCGGTGACGGATACTTTGTTGAGATAGTCGAGGCAGACGCAGAGGCGTTCGCTTACGACTGCTTCCGCGGAGAAGAAGGTCATTGGCAGGATATAGATTTCAATTACTACACCCCCGATGACGAAGAATAACCGAAAATAAATAAAAGGAGAGTCTTATGAATAATATTGACGCATTTGTCCAGGACCTGCTTCATATTGATGAGGTAAACAAGAATAAGCTTCTTGACCTTGAGGCAGGCAAGGACAATACATATTATCTTACCTACGGCGATCCCGATGATCCCGCAATGGATCTTTCGCACAACGGAGAGTCGGTGCTTAAGATAATCAAGGAGCATATAGGTAAGGTAGGAAATACGGTACTCCGAGGAAGCGCTGAGGCAGGTCAGGAGCAGATAATCGGAGCGCATAAAAACGTGCTTAACTGGTGCGCAAGAAACGGCGAGCGCAATCCGAAGGAGCTTGATAAGTATATCAAGGAAGTTTATAAGGAGCTTGACCTGACGGGTAATAACCCCCTGTTTTTAAGCATAGGAATGGTTTCGTGGTGTCTTATGACCACGGGCAATGAGACCAAGGCGGTCGAGACCCCCTTCCTCATCTTCCCGATACGCCTCATAAGAAGCGTTGCCACAAGCCCTATTTCCATAGAATTCGTTGACGAGGATATATACGTCAACCCCTGCTTTATAGCAAAGCTTCGCCAGGTATACGGCGAGAGCATACTTAAGGGCTTCCCGAGCCCCACAGGCAATGAGCTTGATTTCGATACTCCTATCGATCTTGAGGCTCTCGGAGACGGCACTGCATACTTCGATGCGGTAGAGAAGTACATCAACGCCTGCCGCGGAGATAATAAAAACAACGTTTTCTCCTTCGACAGAAACGTAGTTGCGATCTCTCAGTACGATCACGATGAGATCTGTATGTACTACGATATCAAGCGCCATAAGAGCGAGGTGCATGCTCATCCGCTCGTGCAGAGAATATTTACCGAAAGCCTTGCGGGCAATATCCCCCCCACACCCGAATACGAGGGCTCGCCCTCATTCATCAAGGAATACGACCATATCCAGGAGGATATGATAAGGCGTGTTCTTGCGGGTGAATCTCTTATAATCAAGGGCCCTCCCGGAACAGGAAAGACCCTTACGATAGTAAATATGATAGCAACCCTTCTTGAAGAGGGCAAAAAGGTAATGCTTGCATCAGAAAAGCTTGCCGCTCTCTCGGAGGTATATAATAAGCTTCCCGATGAGCTTCGAGACTTCGTTATGCTTCTTGCCTGCGAGACCGAGGCTCAGGCGGCAAAGCTTTCGCCCACGGTTATAAAAAGAGAGCTTTCCTCTCTCGTGCGCACCGCTGAGGAAGCGGCTCCGCTCCATTCCTCGGTCTATTCGGATAAGAATAGCGCGATAAGTGAAATGGCGCGCGCTAAGGGCAAGCTTGCCACCTACTTTACCGAGAGCTTCCATGAAAAGGACGTTATCGGACTCAATTACTACGAGGCTCTCGATATAGTTGAGAAGCATCCCGAGATAAAGACAGTTCCCTTTGCGGAGCCTGCAAGCTTTATCGGAATGGCAAGAGAGCTTTATCACGATCTTTACAATACCGTCAAGGAAGCTGCAAGGCATTACGCGGCTCTGACGGGCAAGGAAACTCACCCCATGGTGCTTTGCCCATGGTACTCCTTCGGCGAGCTTAAGAATACCGAAGAGGCGATCGAGACCAATAAGAAGATCAACGCAAGGATAGATAAGCTCCTCTCGGATCTTACCGCCCTCTTCTCGGCGGCAGAGATCAACGATCCCTTATATTTAAATATGAAGGAAACTAAGGAGCTTCTTGAGAGCGACGTTACCGAAGCGGAGGTCCTTGACCTTGCCTCTAAGAATAAAGAGGCTATCGGAGTTCTCGAGGAGGCGTATGCCGGTGCTTGCAATATGAAGAGCGATGCCTTCGATACCGTCAAGGTAAAGCATACCGAGGATTTCTCCATACTTTCAAATTGGCTTTCGGGCGTCAAGCTTGACGGAAGCCTCACCGTTGAGGAGTTTGACAAGATATATGAAAAGCGCGAGCTTCTTTCCTCGATAAGGACGGTTGAGGAGATATCCCTCAATCTCATAATCCAGAAGATCGAAGGACTTGCGGCAGAAATAAGATCTCATAAGGAGAATATGCTCTCCGTATTCCCCGAGAATATGGCAGCCGAGGGCTGGGAGAAGATCACCGAGTCTGTCAAGCTTCTCTCGAAGTACCGCGGCAAGAGCGAGCCTAAGCTCTTCTTCGGAGCGGCTAAGAAGGCGTATACCGAGGTCGCGGCTCTCTCCTACCTTAAGAACCCCAAATTTGAAGAGGTCATCGATGCTGTCGGCGAGATGTCCGACGCTCTCGTTTGCGATGAGAAGATCCTTGATATGGACGGCGAGCTTGCAAAGCTCTTCAGAAGAGTGATCTCTCCTTCGGATAGAGAGGCGATACTTCTCGTATGCAAGAGAAGCAACGCGGCAGGAATTCCTGCGGACGATTTTGTTTCGGCGGTCATTCAGTCCTACGATATCCTTCATAAGGCTATCGAAGCATCTGACGCAAAGGAAGGCGCAACGGTCGGTGACTATAAGGCGGCGTACGAGTCTGCAAAGCTCCTCAATTCCGTTCTTATGAATTACAGTCTCTTCCTCGGCGAGGACTTCAAGAGCGAGGGAGTCGTTTATTCAAGAGACCTCATCAGAGATACGATCGCAAAGGCGAAGAGCGCTATCTCGGTCACCAAGTTCATATCGAGCAGCACCGTTCAGTATATGCCGATAGAGCAGCTTGCAAAGTCGGTTGAATACCTGACGAAGAACGGTAAGGCGCTCGCGAAAGATATCGCTGATATGTTTGACTCATTCGATAGCTTCGGCGAGAAGATCTATAAATACTACTATTCCGAGGCAAAGGAGCATCTCCTTTTCGCAACCTCGATATCTACGCGCTTGAGTCCACAGACAGAGCGATACTCAACGCGGCTGAAAGATACTTCAAGATCAGAAATACCAAGTTCGGCGAGACCTCGGTCGAGACCTTCTTCTGGCCCTTCGAGTCCTCGAGAATGGAGAAGGGAGACAATACCTTCGAGGATATCTTCGAGCATTCGGCATACGACCTTGCCTGCATGGCAAAGAGGCGCGCCTTCGAGACGAGCAACGGCAGAGGCAGCGAGATCGAGCGCCAGATGGAGCTTTTCGCTGAGTCGGACGCCAAGATCAGAGACTACAACGTCAAGACCATAAGAGAGTCCTGCTTAAGAAGGATCAGAGCCTGCGATAAGGGAAGCTTCGCATTCCTTAACTCATCAAGAGACAATATCAATAACCTTCGCAGAATATTCAAGCTTCACGGCGAGTCTATTCTTAAGCTTAAGAAGTGTATGCTTCTTTCGCCCGCAACCGTATCGGTTCTCTTCGGCGCTCCCTGCTTCTCGGATTTCGACGTTCTTATAGTCGACGAGTCGAGCCAGCTTGAGCCCACGAAGATACTTCCCGTGCTCTTCCGCTCAAAGCAGGTAGTCCTCGTCGGAGACGAGTGGCAGATGCCGCCCATCAGGCACTTCTCGAAGGCTGCGGAGCATACTGTCGTTTCCGATAATGGAACTCAGACCAACCTCTCTCCCGAGACCTCGGTGCTTGCGCTTGCGCTTCACTCCAAGCAGTTTGCCTGCCGTGAGCTTGCGTGCCACTACCGAAGCAAGACGGAGGCTCTTATCGCCTTCTCGCAGTCCAACTACTATCCTTATATGAGGACCTTCCCCGCATCCGTTCCGAGAGCGGAGGGACTTGGCTTCAAGGACGTCTATATTCCCGAGGGAAGAAGTGACGGCGGTGTCAACGAGGCTGAGGCAAAGGCTGCAGTCAAGGAGCTTGAGCTTCACTTCGAGACCTATTACGATGAGGCAACGGGCGTGCTTTCGGAGTCGGTCGGCGTAGTTGCCTTCGGTGAGTCTCAGCTCGCTAAGATCGAGAGCCTCATCAAGTCCAACCTTACTCTTAAGGCGAAGATCGGCAGAGCGCTCGATAACTTTGACGATCTTAAGGAAAAGCTCATATTCTTCAAGACGATAGAGACCGTCCAGGGTCAGGAGACCGACCATATGATCATCTCCCTGACTTACGGTAAGGATAAGAACGGTAATATAAGAGAGGCGTACGGAGACCTCGGCCGCGGTTCCTTCGGTGAATGTATATTCAACGTTGCCGTTACCCGTGCGAGATCCTCTGTAACGATGATCCACTCCGTGCATCACCACGATATATCCAATAAGTTCATCAAGTCCTATCTCGAGATCGTTGAGAAGTTTGACCGTGACGGAAGAATGCAGTTCATCTCCGCGGGCGACGTAAACCGCCTCGGATTTGTGCGCTCGGTCGCAGACTATATTATAAACGAGCTTGGCATCAGCGAGGAAAGAGTAGTAATCAACTGCGGAGCAACAGACGGCTCGGTAAGACTTCCGATAGCGATACTTTCACCCGATATGAGCTCTGCTATGCTTTCTATCTTCTGCGAGACTCCCTCAACCGGTGTCACCTTCATAGACGAGAATATCCGCTACTACGATATTCTTAAGGCTCGCGGCTGGAACTTAAAGCGCGTCTTTATCCACGATTGGGTCAATAATAAGGACAATGAGAAGCAGGCTATCGCAGATGCGATCGCAACCTACGTTGGCGCATAATAAGCCTCATACAATTTAATTATAATATATAAGGAGATATAAAAAATGTCAGATTTAATGCAAACCTCGTCGTTGAGACAGGAGCTTGGAGAAGAGATGAGGAAGATCGAGCAGAAGCAGGCGGTCGCTCAGTACAACCAGAAGGTTGACGCTCTCTCCGAGAAGATCGTTTACCACAGTAAGCTCAAGACGGAGACCTCTCAGCAGATCGTTGAGGTGCTTCTTCCTTTCCTTGAGGTCGCTATCGAAATGCAGGGAATTATCGAGATGGTCACCTCGATCAACGACGTAGTTCAGCTTATCGGCGATGCTATCAGCATCCTCGATACCACGATGCAGTCCTCGCGCAACATCCTTGGCACAACAAATCAGGTCAAGTACGGCTTCTTCCAGCGCCTTAAGCAGAAAATGGAGATCAGGCGCGCAAAGCTCAACAATCAGAAGAGAGTTAAGTCCATCACCGATCAGATCGTCGGCTACTACGAAATGGCGATGAGCATGGCTGAGGGCTTCAAGACAGTTCCCGTTCAGATGCGCTCCGCTCTCAATAGGATCAAGAATAGAAATCAGAAGAAGAAGAGAGGAAAGGGCGCGGCAGAGGAGCCCACGAGATACGAGCTTAGCGATAACCTTAAGAAGGTTCTTACCGATAAGGGTGCAGACCTCGAGAGCATGGGCTACGGAAGCGGCTCGGCATCCTCGTCCACAGGCGGCGGCGCATCCTCGGGCTCGGGCTCAGGCTCCGGAGATTCGGGCGCAGGCTCACTTTCAGACGGACTTTAATTTAAAAGCGGTGCGTTTTGGCTATGATGAATAGGAAGGAAAAGATGATACGTTCGATGAAAGAGGAGTGCCTCGATAAGCGCGATGCGATACTCGTTAAGCTCAGCGGACGTGATATATCAAAAATACAGGACTATGAATGCGATAGCTTCTACGCGCTCTACTCGGAGCTTGCAAGGCTCTCGGATAACCTCATTCCCTATCTTTCGGGAGCGGAGCTTCAGGAGTATCTGAAGCTCAAGGGGCTTTGCGAGAGCCGAGCAGAGAAGCTTATGAGGCAGAAAAAAACTAAACGGTAAAGGAGTATTTTTCATGATACTTGGTAAGCAGGAAGAAGAACATAGAAAAAGAAAAGCCGAGATCATCAGCATAAGCAATGAGATCAAGGCTAAGAAGAACGGCAGAGAGTTAAGCGCCCTTAAGGACGAGGAGCGCAAGGAGCTGTGTAAGCTCTATACCTCGCTCGCTCAGAAGATAGATCTTGTTCTCCCCAATGAGGAAAACGAGAAGGAACGCGAGGAGTATATAAAGACCAAAAAGATATGCATGGATAAGGCGAAGGCGCTCGGCTCTGTCATCGCTCTTGAGATCCCCAAGACCACCTTCGAGGATATCAAGGGACTTGACGAGGTCAAGGAGCTTGCAAAGAGCTTTATATTCATGGTAAAGAATAAGAAGATACTTCAGGATTATCATATGGAAGGCGGTCTCGGACTTCTTATGTACGGCGCTCCCGGAACGGGTAAGACGATGTTTGCCGAGGCGATAGCTCATGAGATGAACCTTCCCCTTTCGATAATTACCCCCGCAAGCATCTTCAACTCTCACGTCGGTGAATCCGAAAAATCCGTACGCGAGATATTCAGCCAGATCGAGGCGTGCCCCGACGGAGCTATCCTCTTTATAGACGAGTGCGAATCCATATTCGGTACCAGAGGCGCAGATACTCCCGACTGGAAGGCGAGCGTTACCACCGAGCTTCTTCAGAGACTGAACGGATTTGGAGTAGACGGCTCGAAGAGAGTCCTTATCGGCGCGACCAATCGCCCCGACCTTATAGATATCGCATTCCTTCGTTATAAGAGATTTACCCACCAGATACACATTCAGCCCCCGGATGAGACCGCAAAGCGCGCTCTTATCGAAAGCGCGATCAAGAAGATCCACGTAGACGGCAAGGATTCACCCCTTGACGGTATAACGATCGATGAGATCGTTGATATGTGCTCGGGTAAGGCAACCAGGCAGACGCCTCTCGGCCCCGTTACCGAGGTCGTAGGTCACTATTCCGCAGCAGATATCCGCGGAATTATAGAAGAGGTCTGCCGTATGGCTATCGAGGAGATACAGAAGAACGGCGGCACCAAAGCTATTCCTCTTCGCCGCGATATGTTTATCAAGGCGGTCGCAAAGATTCCCCCGAGCATTTCTCAGGATCTGCTTGATAAGTATAAAAACTTCAGAAAAGCCGATAACGGTAAGAAGCTTTAATTAAAAACAGGAGAAAAGAATGAGAAATATACTGAGTATTAATAAGGATTGGATTTTCTTTAAGAATACCGATCTTCCCACTGTCACCGAAGGGGGCGAGGCTGTAAGCCTTCCCCATACCTGGAACGCGACTGACGGACAGGACGGCGGCAACGATTACTTCAGAGGTAGCTGCATTTATAAAAAGACTCTTGACCGCGCCGCTCTTCCCGAGGGCGAGCGCTACTATCTTGAGATCCGCGGAGCAAACTCCTCGTCCGACGTTTACGTAGGCGGCGAGAAGCTCTATCATCATGACGGCGGATATTCAACCTTCCGCGTTGATATCACCGATAAGATGACCGACTCCACCGAGATCGCGATCCACGTCAATAACGCACCCAACGAGACCGTATATCCTCAGATGGCAGACTTCACCTTCTACGGCGGTCTTTACCGAGACGTAAACCTCATCGCCGTACCCGCATCTCACTTTGATCTTGACTACTATGGAACTCCCGGCATCAAGGTTACCCCCGAGATCGCAGGCGAGGACGCCAAGGTCGAGGTCGAGGTATATACCACCGATATGAAGGAAGGCGATACCGTCCGCATCGCTCTTTACAATAAAGAGGGCGAGGAAATCGCGGCTACCGAGAGCGCGGAGAAGCTCGTTAACCTTGATATCAAGGGAGTTACTCTCTGGCACGGAAGAAAAAATCCCTACCTTTACACCGCAAAGGCGGAGCTTAAGAGAGGCGGCGAGGTTCTCGATACGGTAAGCGCAAGATTTGGCTGCCGTACCTTCAAGATCGATCCCGAGCTTGGATTTATCCTCAACGGCGAGGAGTATCCTCTTCGCGGAGTTTCACGCCACCAGGATAGACTTGGAATAGGAAATGCGCTTCTCCCCGAGCATCACGCAGAGGATATCGACCTTATTATGGAAGTCGGCGCGACCACTATAAGACTTGCTCACTATCAGCACGATCAGTATTTCTACGATCTTTGCGATGAGAAGGGTCTTGTCATCTGGGCGGAGATCCCCTATATCTCAAAGCATATGCCGGGCGGAAGATCCAATACGATAAGCCAGATGACCGAGCTTATCACACAGAACTATAACCACGCGTCTATCGTTGTATGGGGTCTTTCCAACGAGATCTCGATCAGCGGCTCGGACGATGATCTTCTTGATAACCATAAGGTGCTGAACGATATGGTGCATAGAATGGATAAGACCCGTCTTACCACTATCGCGGCGGTATCTATGGCGAAGATAGACGATCCTTATATTCACATTTCCGACGTTGTCTCCTACAACCACTACTTCGGCTGGTACGGCGGCGAGACCTCGATGAACGGCCCTTGGTTCGATAAGTTCCATGCGGCCTATCCCGAGAAGCCTATCGGCGTCAGCGAATACGGCTGCGAGGCTCTCAACTGGCATACCTCCGATCCCCGCCAGGGAGACTACACCGAGGAGTATCAGGCGTACTACCACGAGGAGCTTATAAAGCAGCTCTTCAGCCGTAAGTATATCTGGGCAACTCACGTTTGGAATATGTTCGACTTCGGTGCCGATGCGAGAGCCGAGGGTGGAGAGAACGGACAGAACCATAAGGGTCTCATTACGATGGACCGTAAGTACAAGAAGGACGCATTCTACGCATACAAGGCATGGCTGGTTTCTCCCGAGGAGGATCCCTTCGTTCACCTCTGCGGTAAGCGTTATATCGACCGTGTTGAGGACGTTACCAAGGTCACCGTCTACTCCAACCTTCCCGAGGTAGAGCTTTTCGTAAACGGTAAGAGCATAGGCAAGAAGAGCGCTCCCGATCATTTCTTCTACTTCGAGGTTAAGAACGAGGGCGAGACTACCGTAGTCGCAAAGGCAGGAGACCTCACAGACGAGGGCAAGATCCGCAAGGTCGATACCATGAATATGGATTACGTTCTCGTTGAGAAGGGAGCCGGTCTCAAGTGGTTCGACATTGACGCTCCTGAGGGAAGATATTCGCTCAACGATAAGATATCCGACATCATGAAGTCTAAGAGAGGTAAGCTCTGGTTCTACGCCACCATGCTTAAGATCAAGCGTAAGATGGATAAGAACAAGAAGGCTGACAAAAACGGCGAGAAGAAGAGCGGCGGCTTTGACGTCGATATCAGCTCTGCCGGCGGCGGTCTTATGGAGATGATGGGAAGCTTCTCCGTCCTGCGTCTCACGAGCA
>JAFTQV010000005.1 GCA_017462605.1 Clostridia bacterium
GACATAGACCCCGGCAGTTTGCTTCGTTGGTTTTTACAAAGCAGAACTATACGAACATAGGTAATGTTGATGCGTTAGCAACGAAGCAAACCCGAGGTCAGAGAGCGAAGCTCGTGAGGTTCAAAACCCATCTCCTTAACCAAGTAAAAAAGAAAAACTCAGCCATCCCTTATGGGATAACTGAGCTTTTTGGTTGCGGAGATGGGATTTGAACCTCATGACCTCCGGGTTATGAGCCCGGCGAGCTGCCAGACTGCTCCACTCCGCGATATGATGGTGCCGGAAGCCGGGGTCGAACCGGTACGAGATAAAATCTCACGGGATTTTAAGTCCCGGGCGTCTGCCTATTCCGCCATTCCGGCATATAAGACCTTTGCTTTCCGCCTAGCTATATAATTATAGCACTATCTTTCTCAAAAGTCAATACTTTTTGAAAATATTATTTTTAATGTAATTTTTAACGTTTGTTTTAATGCTTTTTGCTGCGGAATTTTGGCGGCAGGCTTCCTATTTTTATTATATTCAAAAGTATTTGCCGGTATAACCGCCTTTGGAAATCTTTCTCCGAAAATTTCAAAATGTTACGCTAAATTTTTTGGGGGTGTGGGGTATTTGGACACCAAACACCCCAAAAAACTTACTTATTGAAAAGTTTTTTGAAAAAGCTTTGCTTTTTGCCTGAATTCGAGTCGCCGAGCGATGCCGCGAATGCTGAGAGCAGCTTTTTCTGCTCTGCAGTAAGGTTCTTCGGGGTCTCGACGTTGACCGTCACGATAAGGTTTCCGCGCCTGCCGCTATGGACGTTGGGCACACCCTTGCCGCGAACGGTGAATTCCGTACCCGACTGCGTACCCTCGGGAACCGAGAACTTCTCGGTCTTACCGCCAACGACGGGGATATCTATCTCTGCGCCGAGAGTTGCCTCTGCAAAGGAGACCGGAACCTCGCAATAAAGATCGTCGCCGTCGCGCTCGAAAAATTTATGGGGCTGAACGGTCACCTGTATGATAAGATCGCCGTTTCTTCCGCCGTTTCTTCCGACAGATCCCTTGCCGTAGACGGGAATTCTGTTGCCATTGTCTATACCTGCGGGGATATCCACTTCAAGCTTGCGGTTGACTCTTATATAACCCTTGCCGTTGCAGTTCTTGCATGGGTCCTTGACAGTCTTTCCTCTGCCTCGGCAGGTCGGGCAAGCCGTCTCTGTCAGGGAAGTGCCGAGGAATGATCTCTGTGTCACCGTGATACGGCCCGTACCGCGGCACGCCGCGCAGGGCTCGGGCTTCGTTCCCTTAGCCGCGCCCGTGGTAGAGCAGTCGGGACAGCCTTCGACTCTGGCGTAATTGATCTCGCGCTTGCAGCCGAATACCGCTTCCTCGAAGCTTACCGTAACTCTGGCGAGAATACTGTCTCCGTCGATCGCGTTCGAGCGGCTGCCCGAAGAGGTCGCGCCGCCGAAAATATTGCTGATAATATCCTCAAAGGAAAAACCGTCGCCGCCAAAACCGCCAAAACCGCCGAAGCCGCCTCCGCCAAAGCCGCCTCCACCAAAGCCGCCGCCTGCGGAAGGATCGAAAGCAGCGTGACCGTATGCGTCGTACTTTTTGCGCTTATCCGCATCCGAGAGCACCTCGTACGCCTCGTTGACCTCCTTGAATTTTTTCTCCGCCTCGGCATTGCCGGGGTTGAGGTCGGGGTGATACTGCTTGGCAAGCTTTCTGTATGCTTTTTTTAAGTCGTCCTCGCTTGCGCCGCGTGAGACGCCGAGAACCTCGTAATAATCTCTTTTATTCTCTGCCATAGTAATCCTTCATCGAGTAAATCTCGGTTAGATGTAATGTCGCAAATACGGTTCTGCCAAAGAACATACCTCGGCAGAACCTACTTGCTTAAAAGGGTGAATATGCTAACTTAAGTTATTAAAATCAGGTCTTATCCTCGAAATCGTTGAAGTCGCCTGCGCCACCTGCTGCACCCGCTGCACCTGCGCCACCGTTTCCGCCTGCGCCTGCGCCTGATGCCTGGTAGAGCTTCTCGGCGATAGGATAGAATGCCTGCTGGAGAGCCTCGGTGTCTCTCTTTATCGCCTCGGTGTCGCCGGTAGCGATAGTGGACTTAAGGGTCTCGATAGCGGTATTAACGGGAGCCTTCTCGTCCTCGGTGATCTTATCGCCAAGCTCCTTCATGCTCTTCTCGATCTGGAAGATCATATTCTCGGCATTGTTCTTCGCCTCGACCGCTTCCTTAAGCTTCTTATCCTCGTCTGCAAACTTCTCTGCATCACGGATAGCCTTATCGATATCTTCCTTGGACATATTGGTCGAGGAAGTAATGGTTATGTGCTGCTCCTTGCCGGTTCCCTTGTCAAGCGCGCTTACGTTTACGATGCCGTTTGCGTCGATATCGAAGGTTACCTCGATCTGAGGAACTCCTCTGGGAGCGGGAGTGATTCCGTCAAGAGAGAATCTTCCGAGAGTGGTGTGAGAGGTTACCTGACCAACGTTGTCTCTGATGATCATGGGGCGCTCACCTTGGAGAACGTGGATCTCAACCGAGGGCTGATTGTCCGAAGCGGTGGAGTATACCTGGCTCTTCTTAACGGGGATCGTGGTGTTGCGCTCGATGATAACGTTGAACTGATTTCCGAGAACCTCGATACCGAGAGAAAGGGGAGTAACGTCGAGAAGAAGAACGTCCTTTACGTCTCCGCCAAGAACTCCGCCCTGGATAGCCGCGCCGATAGCAACGCACTCGTCGGGGTTGATGCCCTTGAAGGGCTCCTTGCCTATGAACTTCTTGACCGCTTCCTGAACTGCGGGGATTCTTGTCGATCCGCCGACGAGAAGAACCTTCGAGATCTCGGATGCCGAAAGGCCTGAGTCCGAAAGAACCTTTCTCGTGGGTACCATGGTAGCCTCAACGAGGTCGTGGGTAAGCTCGTCAAACTTAGCGCGGGTAAGAGTAGCCTCGAAGTGCTTGGGACCTGTTGCATCCGCGGTGATGAAGGGAAGAGAGATGCTCGTGCTCATAACGCCCGAAAGCTCGATCTTTGCCTTCTCAGCCGCATCCTTAAGGCGCTGGTGAGACATCTTGTCGCGGCGAAGGTCGATGCCGCCGTTCTCCTGGGCGAAGGTGTTTGCCATCCAGTCAACGATCCTTGCATCGAAATCGTCTCCGCCGAGGCGGTTATTACCTGCGGTTGCAAGAACCTCGAATACTCCGTCCGAGATATCAAGGAGCGAAACGTCGAACGTACCGCCGCCAAGGTCGAATACCATGATCTTCTGAGAGGTTTCCTTATCTATACCGTATGCAAGAGCAGCCGCGGTAGGCTCGTTGATTATTCTCTTTACATCAAGTCCTGCGATCTTACCTGCATCCTTGGTTGCCTGACGCTGAGCGTCGGTAAAGTATGCGGGAACGGTGATAACAGCCTCGGTAACGGTAGTTCCGAGATAAGCCTCGGCATCCGCCTTAAGCTTCTGAAGGATCATCGCGGAGATCTCCTGAGGAGTGTACTTCTTACCGTCGATGGTCACCTTAGTGTCCGTACCCATATCTCTCTTGATAGAGCTGATAGTCCTATCGGGGTTGGCGACAGCCTGGCGCTTCGCTACCTGACCGATGAGTCTTTCGCCCGTCTTGGTGAAGCCTACTACAGAGGGAGTCGTTCTCGCTCCTTCGGGATTAGTTATAACAATAGGCTCGCCGCCTTCAAATACTGCAACGCAAGAGTTCGTTGTACCTAAATCAATACCAATAATTTTTCCCATTTTGGTTTCCTCCATTTATAATAAACAAAATTAATTAACGCTTTTTACCATCGCAAAGCGAATGATCTTATTGCCTTTTTTGTATCCCTTCTGGAATACGTCTGTTATCTCGCCCTCGCCGAGCGAATCGTCCTCGCCGTGAAGCACGGCGTTGTGAAGATTGGGGTCGAAGGTCTCTCCGACCTTGCCGATCACCTCTATGCCGAGCTTGCTGAAAACTGCTTCGACCGATTTTGCGGTCATCGCAAGTCCTTCCTTGACCTTCTCGCCGTCTTCGTAAAGAGCGGCTCTGTCAAGATTATCGATTATAGGGAGAAGTTCGCTGACGGTATCTGCGAGCGCATCCGTATAGATCGCTTCCTTTTCTTCTTTCGATCTTCTGCGGAAGTTATCGTACTCCGCCGCAAGTCTTAAATATTTATCGTCCTTTTCCTTTACGAGAGCTTCAAGCTCTTCTATCTTTTTAAGAAGCTCCTCTGCCGTGGGGGTGTCTATCGCTTCAGCGTCGCCTTCGGGCGACTCTAAGATCTCCTCATCGGTAAGAGAGCGATTTTCGCTGTTGTCTGCCAATTGCCTTTCCACCTTTCAATTATTCATCATCCTCGCCTGCGCCTATGAGACCGATGCCGCTGTCTGATACCATGCGGTCGATGCCAAAGGCAAGCTTATTGATCATTTCGATCACCTTGTGATAGTCCATTCGCCTCGGACCTATGACTCCGATAGCGACCTGGCTGTCTCCAACGGATACGTTTTTGAAGATCACCGTCGTGTCTCCCATAACGTCGCCGTCCTTACCTGTGCCGATATAGACGTTTATACCCTCGCTCGTCGTTTGCTTCGAGGATATTACGTCAAGAAGCTTATCCTTTTCCTCAAGCACGCCGAGAAGCTCCCTCAGCTTCGATACGTCTGAATATTCGGGGTACCTCAGAAGCTTATTGACTCCCTCAACCTTGATATCAGCCGTGTCAAGCTCACTCATCGCGCCCCATATAGCCTTGATAGCAGGGTGAACGATCGCGCTCGAGGAGCCCATAAGCGCCTCTATCTTCATAATGATAGGCATTGTGATCTCATCACTCGTCAGATTGACAAGATAAAGGTTCGCTGCCTCAGTGAAGCGGCTGACGTCCTCTCTCTTTATTCCGAAGCCGAGAGAAAGAGTCTTGGATTTGACGATCTCTCCCGAGAACGTCATAACGAGGTGAAAGCTTCTTTGCGAGATATATACCGCATCGAAGCGGTTTATCCGCGCCTTTCCCGATCCCGTCTTGAAGGCTATGCCCGTGTAGTCGGTGAAGGACGATGCGAGGTGAGACGCCTCCGCAAGGATCTTATCCATCTCCGTAAGCTTGTATTTCAGCCTTTCGTTGATCTCGTCTATCTCGCTTCTCGTCTCGGCATATTGCCTGACAAGCGCGTCAACGTAGTAGCGGTAGCCCTCTACCGAGGGAACTCTGCCCGCGGACGTGTGCGGCTGAACGAGATATCCCATCTCCTCAAGCTCTGCCATTTCGTTTCTTATGGTCGCGCTTGACGCCGATATGCGGGAGTCCTGCGAAAGATATTTCGAACCGACCGGCTCACCGTGGTTGATGTGAGCGTCCACTATCGCTTTGAGTATCTGCTGCTTTCGCTTGCTGAGCTGATCGTTTTGCATTTGCTTTCTCCTTTCGCCGGTTTTTAGCACTTGAAGCTTGCGAGTGCTAAACTTGACGACTATAATATAATACATTTTTCGGTTGGTGTCAATACTTTCGGAGTAAAAAGTTATGAATTTTTTGTTAACATTAAGCAATTAAGCCGAGAGATTGCTATTTTTGACACGTTTCGCTAAAAACACAGGCTCAAATCCGGAAAAAATGTATTAGAATTAAAAACATAAAAAATATTTGTGAAAATTAATTGAAAATTTATTCTTGACTTTACTTATAATTTATTATATAATAAATCTGTACGATTATTCGCATAAGAACCCGGCGCATTTACGGGATAATTATATAAGGCTAATCGTTTATAAAACTATTTTCATACGATGCCGCGCGTATATGTACGCTAAGCGCGGTCACCCTGAAAAATCCAAAAAAGAAAGGAAGTGTACGAATGGATCCGTTGTCTTTGATAATTGGTATCGTCGGCGGCGCTGTCATTGGCGTTGTAGTCGGCGTTCTCATAAGAAAAGCAGTAGCAGAGAAGAAGCTCGGCGCGGCTGAAGAGCAGGCTAAGCGCATTCTCGAGGATGCAATTAAAAATGCGGAAACAACGAAGAAGGAAGCCATCTTTTCGGCAAAGGATGAGATCTTCCAGATGAAGAAGGAAGCCGATGCGGACGTTAAGGAGCGCCGCAAGGAGGTTTCGAGACTTGAGCGCAGAGTAGCTCAGAAGGAAGAAGCGCTTGACACTAAGCTCGAGAATATCGAGAAGAAGGAGCAGGCTCTTGCCGACAAGAAAGCGGAGGTGGAAAGCCTTAAGGATAAGGTAGACAAGACTCTTGAGGCGCAGATAGCGACTCTTGAGAGGATCGCGGGTCTTACTAAGGAGGAGGCTCTTGCGGATCTCGTTTCAAGGCTTGATGACGAGATGAAGCACGAAACAGCGCTTAAGATATCCGAATACGAGGAGAGATTCCGTGAGGAAGCCGATGCTAAGGCTAAGAATATTCTCTCTCTTGCGATCCAGCGCTGCGCGGCAGATCACGTAAGCGAGATCGCTATCTCGGTCGTTCAGATCCCCGGAGACGAAATGAAGGGTAGGATCATCGGTCGAGAAGGAAGAAACATCAGAACCATTGAAAATCTTACCGGAGTTGAGCTTATCATAGACGATACGCCCGACGTTATAACCGTTTCAGGCTTCGATCCCGTGCGCCGCGAGGTTGCGCGCATAGCTCTTGAGAAGCTTATTGCAGACGGAAGAATTCACCCCGCAAGAATTGAGGAGATGGTAGAGAAGGCTCGCCGCGAGGTAGATAACGTTATCAAGCAGGCGGGAGAAAAGGCTGTATTTGAGACGGGTGTTCACGGACTTCACCCCGAGGTGATCAAGCTTCTCGGAAGAATGAAGTACCGCACCTCGTACGGTCAGAACGTGCTTCGCCATTCGATCGAGGTATCTATGCTTGCCGGCGTTATAGCAGACGAGCTTGGAGCAGACGTAAATGCGGCTAAGAGAGCAGGTCTCCTTCACGATATTGGTAAGGCTCTTACTGCCGAGGCAGAGGGATCTCACATTCAGCTCGGCGTTGATATTGCCAAGAAGTACCGCGAGAGCAAGGAGATCATCCATGCGATCGAGGCGCATCACGGCGACGTTGAGCCCGAGACCATTCTTGACTTTATAATCCAGGCGGCAGACGCTATCAGCGCAGCACGTCCCGGAGCGCGCCGCGAGGACGTTGAAAATTACATCAAGAGACTTCAGAAGCTTGAAGAGGTCGCAGGCGGCTTTGAAGGCGTTGAGAAGACCTTCGCGATCCAGGCAGGCCGTGAGGTCAGGATCATGGTTAAGCCCGAGATCATTAATGATGACAAGATGAAGCTTCTCGCAAGAGATATTGCCAAGAAGATCGAAAGCGAGCTTGATTATCCCGGTCAGATAAAGGTCAACGTGATCCGTGAAAGCAGGATCACCGATTACGCAAAATAATTAATAAATGATGGGCCGGCTCGCTTTAATGAAGCTTGAGTCGGCTCGTTTTTTGACTTCAATATATTATAGATAGGAAGAAAACAGTGAAAATACTTGCTGTCGGAGACATAACGAGCCCCGGGGGGCTCTCGTATCTTGCAAAAAATCTATGGAACGTACGTGAAAAATACGGAGTGGACTTCTGCGTTGTCAACGGAGAGAACGCTTCGTTTATAACCGGAGTGTCCGAGGAAGGCGCAGAGCTTCTTCTTCGGTCGGGCGCGGACGTTATCACGGGCGGAAATCACACGATGCAGAACTTCTCGGCGCAGAGAATGCTTGACGAGAGAGATGACGTCCTGAGACCTATAAATTATCCCGTCGGCGCGCCCGGAAGAGGATATACTATCATAGATACGGGATCGTTAAGAGCGCTCGTCATCTCGGCTATGGGCAACGTTCATATAGATCCCCAGCTCGACGCGCCGTACGGTTATATAGACCGCGCGCTAAGAGAGTCGCAGGGGAAATATGACGTCGCTATAATGGATATTCACGCCGAGGCGACGGGAGAAAAGCTTGCCATAGCTCATACCTATGACGGAAAAATAAACGTAATATTCGGCACACACACACACGTTCCTACCGCCGATACTCAGATATTCGAGGGCGGCACGGGCTACGTCACTGATCTCGGTATGTGCGGAGAGAGCGGCGGAATTCTCGGTATGGATATACCGTCCGTTCTTTTCAAGCTGAGAACTAAGCTGCCCGGCAAATTCAAGTGCGCATCGGGCGCGCCCTTTGCGGACGCCGTTTTATTCACCCTCGATGATAAGACGAGGAGGGCGGTAAGGGTAGAAAGAATAAAGATTTAAAATGCGAATGGAGATCAATATGTCCGATCTGAGAGCAGATATAATAGTCGTCGGTGCGGGGCACGCGGGAATTGAGGCGGCTCTTGCCGCGGCGAGAATGGGCGTTGATACGGTGGTTTTTACTACTAATCTCGATGCCGTTGGAAATATGCCGTGCAATCCCTCTGTCGGCGGAAGCGCGAAGGGGCATCTCGTCTTTGAGATAGACGCTCTCGGCGGAGAGATGTCTCGGGCGGCTGATGCCGTCACCATACAGTCGAGGACTCTCAACCTCGGCAAGGGCGCTGCCGTTCATTCGAAGAGAGTTCAGGCAGACAGAGACGCATACAAAAGATATATGAAGCGCGCTCTTGAAAAAGAGCCGAAGCTAAGACTCATTCAGGGTCAGGTCACACAAATACTCACGGAAGAGTCAGAGGGGAAACGTAAAATTAAAGGCGTTATCACCGAATTAGGTGAAGTTTGGTTGGCAAATCGCGTTATTATAGCGACGGGAACATTCCTCGAGAGCGAAATATTCGTTGGCGATAAGGTATATTCCGCAGGGCCTGACGGAATGATGGCGTCAAGAGGACTTTCGGCGTCTCTTGCCTCGCTTGGAGTCTCGCTCAGAAGGTTTAAGACGGGAACGCCTGCGAGAGTACATAGGCGCTCGATAGACTTTTCGCAGCTCGAGGCGCAAGAGGGCGAGAACGTGGCAACTCCGTTTTCAACTCTTTCCGATCCCGAAAAGATCGACCCAAGGCTCGTTGACTGCCATATCGTTTATACCAACGCAAATACCCATAGGATCATAAAAGATAATCTTTCAAAAAGCGCGATGTATTCGGGCAACATCGTTGGAACAGGGCCGAGATATTGCCCCTCAATAGAGACAAAGATCGTCCGCTTCAAGGATAAGGAGAGGCATCAGCTTTTCGTTGAGCCCTGCGGACTTGATACGGATGAAATGTATATCCAAGGCTTTTCGACCTCGATGCCCACAGACGTTCAGTATGAGATGCTGCGCAGCCTTCCCGGGTTTGAAAAAGCCGAGATAATGAGATACGCCTATGCGATAGAATACGACTCTGCCGATCCCCTGGGGCTTTTGCCGACTCTTGAATTCAAATGCGTCTCGGGTCTTTACGGAGCAGGTCAGTTCAACGGCACCTCGGGATATGAGGAAGCCGCGGCGCAGGGTCTCGTTGCGGGAATAAACGCCGCTCTTGCCGAGCTTGGCAGAGAAGAGATGATACTTCCGAGAAGCTCCTCTTATATCGGCATGCTGATAGACGATCTTGTGACGAAGGGAACAGAGGAGCCGTATCGCGTTATGACCTCAAGAAGCGAATACAGACTTCTTCTGAGGCAGGACAATGCCGATGAAAGACTGACCGAGATAGGTAGGCGCGTCGGACTTATAGACGATGAGCGATATGCCGCATATCTCGAAAAAAGAAGACTTGTTGCCGAGGAGATAGAGAGAGCGAAAAGGACTGTTATCGCGCCATCGGAAGAGGTTAATAAGTTCTTAGCCGATCACTCCTCATCCGAGATAAACACGGGCATCAGGCTTTGCGAGCTTATACGCCGCCCTGAGCTTGATTACGAAGCGCTATCCGCGATAGATACCGGCAGACCGACTCTGTCGAGAGCGGTCACGATGAGCGCGGAGATCAATATCAAATACGAGGGCTATATCAAGCGCCAGCTCTCCGAGGTAGCGAAGAGCGAGAAGCTTGAATCAAGGCTTATCCCCGAGGATATAGACTACTCTAAAATATACGGATTAAGGACCGAAGCGGTTGAGAAGCTTAGCGAGATAAGGCCGAAAAGCCTCGGTCAGGCTTCGAGAATAAGCGGAGTAAGTCCTGCGGATATAAGCGTGCTTATGATAAGGCTCGGAATAAGCTAAATCGAAGAATATGTAAATAAATATAGTCATAAAACGAAAAAAGCACCGATAAGCTGCTAAGCGATATCTCGGTGCTTTTGATTTTCATCGTATGGAAAAGTGGTTTAATTTCTTGCTTTTACGGTGTATTCGGTAACGTCAAGAATGGTCTCGCCGTCTATTTGCAGGGGTCTCGGAGAATCAAATTTTACCGTGATCTTTTTGCCTCGAAGGACGTCGATCTGCTTTTTGTGCTTAACGTGCTCGCCCTTGAAGATAGATGGGAAGATCGTGAGAACACGGAGCTTTCCGCAGCCGTGGAAGGACATTGCTGAAACCGTGCCGCCCTCGGAGTCTCTCCTCTGATCGGGAGTGGGCATCATTCCGCCGCCGTAATATCTGCCGAACATTGTTGGAGCGATCCAAACCTTTTTGTAGCTGTGCGGGGTGCCGTCAACGGTTATGGTTGCATTCGTCGGCTTGTAATGGAAGAGAAGACCCTTTATAGCTATCGCGGTGTAATTTGGCTTCTTGCCCTCTGCCTTCAGCTTGTCTCCAACCTCGCAGCAATATCCGTCAACACCGTAGCCAACGCCGTTGATAAAGTAATAATCCTTGCCCTTTACCGTGACGGTGGGGAGCTCATCTATGTAGCTATCAATATAAAACGGAGCGGTGTATGTCTCCTTTTTAACGTCGCGGGCAAAATCGTTGCCGTTGCCCTTGGGGAGATATGCTATCCTGCCGCTAAAGGGAATGCCGCGCGTCTCGTTGATAAAACGGTTGAGCGTTCCGTCACCGCCGCAAAGGACGATCTCGTCATCCGATCCGAGAGAAGAGAGAAATTCGGAATAATCGCCTATCGAGGTGATATCGAGAAATGAAAGATTGTCAAAGGACTCACTAAGGTACTTGACGGCAGCCTCGCCGTCAGAATTTCCCGAATGCGGATTGAAGATAACGTAGCGCTTTTTGCCGTCGTTTTCTATTACATCGGTATTTTTTTCCTTAAGTTCTGCGCTCATATTAAAAGCTCCTTTTTATATAGGAAGATTTAATCAACGTAAAATACCCGTCCCTCACGCCTCGGTTTTTCCTTCGGGTATTCGCCCGAAGGGTATCCAAGCACGAGATGACCTATACCCTCGACCTCTTCCGTGATGCCGATCTCCTTGAGCCATTCTTGCCATTCGGGCATTTCGAAGGTTGGCTTAGCGCGGTGGATCCAGCACGCCCCAAGACCGAGGGAGTGCGCGGCGAGCATCATATTTGCAAGAGTGCAGCTTCCGTCATAAACGTAGGTGTGCGCCTCTTTTTTAGCAAGAACTACCAGCACAACGGGCGCTCCGTAGAAGGTTCCGCTTTTATTATAAAGCCTTCCGTTGACCTCTTCGAGGCGGTCGCGAACCTCTTTATTTGTGACGGCGACGATTATCGGCGCCTGCTTATTGAGACCGCTTGCAGCCTCAAGACCCGCCTTGATGACGAGATCTATGTCCTCTTTAGAGGGCATTCTGTCGCTGTATCCCTTGATGCTTCTTCTTGTTGCTATGCATTTTAATACTTCATTCATCGTTTTTCTCTCCGTTTTTTATTATTGCGGTTCTTCTGATCTCATTTTTGTCGCAGAATACGACCAAGGTCTCATCCTTATCCATTATAACGCCCGAGCCAATAAAGGTGTTCTGCTTCACGTCGGGCTTTGAGCCGATAACAAGAGGGCAGGGCTGACCAAACGCATCAAGCTCCGAGCCGGGAAGGGAAATATCGAGAGTGTGAGTGTGACCTGCGAGCATAAGGTCGAAAGATACCCTTTCCCTAAGAAGCTTTGCCCAATAAGCCGCAATGTCTTCCTCTATATTAAAGGGCGGCGCGCATCTTTTTGTAAAGGGCGCGTGAGATATTACTATGCGAAGCCGTATGCCTTTAGCATCAAAATGCTCCTTACCTTTTTTGGTGACCGCCTCGAGAAATGCGGTCTCTTCTTTTCTGAATGCGTGAGCGCAGATAGTGTTGCCGTATTCGGGATGATCGTCCGGCTTATCCTCGGCGAAGTCAAGCACTATACCCCAAAGAGGGCCGAGTCGGAAGGTGAAGTATGATCTTCCGCCGTCTGTCGGCGAATAGTCTTCGATCGATTCGGCGTATATTCCGCGCGTATCGTGATTGCCCCTCGAGAAAACGATCGGGATCTCACCTTTCGTGACGGCAGATGATATCGAATAGAAGGCATCGAAGTTTTCGATAGCGCCGCTATGGTTTATAACGTCTCCGTTCAGAACGAGAAGGTCAATTTTGCCGAACTCTTCCTCGAATTTTTTAGCCGCGCCAACGGGCGGATCTATCATGCCGTGCGCATCTGCTATCTGGAAAATGCGGATAGGAAGCTTTTCTATCGGTCTGAACGAGTATTCGATCTCCTCAATATCCCCCGTCTTGGAAAAATAAGGCTTTCTCTCGATCATTTTTCGGTAGCAAACGGTGTATTTTTTCTCTTTATCGAGACCCTCTGACGGTACTGTGATCTTATGAATGGTAACGGCGGATCTCAAAACGCCGTTTGAGTGATCGTAGTAGCATTCGTCTCCGACCCTTATCCACATAAGGCAGGCTTCGGCAACGGGCACGAATATTTTATAATTATTACCAACGGCAAAAACCGCAGGATCATGATTTAAAACGGTATTCATAAAAACCTCCAAAAAACACTACTTTAATTATAATAAAAAAGAAAAACAATGTCAATACCCCAAAAAACGGCATAAAACGACTTTTAGAGCGGGAATAAAATATTTTTCAAAAATGTTTTTAAAATATCTTGACAAAACCGAAAATGTTTGATATAATTAACGGGTCTGATAGGCAATAGTCTAAAAGACATGCTGCTATGGCTCAGTTGGTAGAGCACATCCTTGGTAAGGATGAGGTCCCCAGTTCGAATCTGGGTAGCAGCTCCAAACAAAAAGCACCCTTTGGGGTGCCTGCGATAGAGCAGGTTCACCCCAAGCGGCGTGCCTTCAATCAGAAACGGTATAACATTTCGGTGTTATGCCGTTTTTACTTTTATATTATCTTTTCTATCGCGTAAATGCTCTTGGAACATTTCTTCCA
>JAFTQV010000050.1 GCA_017462605.1 Clostridia bacterium
GAGCCAAGACTCTGTTTCGGCGCATTCCTTGCGTGCAATTTCAAATTTGGAAAGCATATCCGCAAGGCTCTGCGGATACTGTGCCTCCGTTATGTTGGCAAATACACTTGACGAGGATTTCTTTATTTGAAAAACGGTGTTGGACTCTATTTTATAATCGGTGCAAAGCTTAGCGATTTTAACAGCCAATTCTTCACTATACTCCAAAAGCAAATTGCGCTTTGCCATCGTTCTTCTCCTCTCCGTCTTAAATCATTCCGCAGGAATGTATGTAATCCGCAACTTGTTGCGGTATGGAATCTCGCCAAAGGCGAGTATGAAATCAATGCATAGCATTGTATGGAATCAAGACCGAAGTCGAAAAAATACAGCCTGACGGCTGATGCCATACGCCCGATGGGCAATTCCATACAATTCGCAAAGCGAATTGATGCCATACACAAGCCCTTCGGTCTTGAATAAAAACAACCTAAACCGAAAAATTCGATTTAGGTTGTTTTTGGTGACTCGTGGGAGAATCGAACTCCCGTTACCGCCGTGAAAGGGCGGTGTCTTAGCCGCTTGACCAACGAGCCGAATGGTAGCGGATGTCGGATTTGAACCAACGACCTGCCGGGTATGAACCGGACGCTCTAGCCAACTGAGCTAATCCGCCATTTTTGCTCTGCCAATTTTGACCGCTTGCATATTATATCATATAGGGCTCGAAAAGTCAATACCTTTTTTGAATATTTTTTTCATTTTTTATCAAAAATACTCCGAATTCCGAAAATAATTAAAAATCCCAAAAAAGCAAAAAAAATATTCATTTTTTCATTGACAAACGCCTATAATTGGATTAAAATATAGATTATTAATTTGTAAATCCAATAATTTATATTGAAATCCATAATAATTTTATAAGAAAGGAATAAAAAAATGCAGAGAGTTTTTAATTTTTCGGCAGGGCCTTCAATGCTTCCGCTTGACGTGCTTAAACGCGCGGAAGAGGAGCTGCTTTGTTACGGAGAGAGCGGAATGTCGGTGATGGAGATGAGCCACCGATCGCCGGATTTCCTTGAGATCATCCGTTCGGCTGAAAGCTCGCTTCGCAAGCTTATGAATATTCCTTCAAACTACAAGGTGCTTTTCCTTCAGGGCGGAGCATCTACCCAGTTCGCAGCAGTGCCTCTGAACCTTCTTTCCGAGCATAAGTGCGCGGATTACATCGTTTCGGGTCAGTTCTCGGATAAGGCAATGAAGGAAGCTAAAAAGTACGGAGATATAGCTATCGCTGCTTCCTCAGCAGGCGCGAACCCCACCTTCTCAACCGTCCCCGAGACTCAGAGAAGCGACTTCCGCCCCGATGCTGACTACGTTCACATCTGCTTCAATAACACCATTTACGGAACAAAGTTTCACTACATTCCCGATACGGGCAATATTCCCCTCGTAGCGGATATATCCTCGTGCATCATTTCCGAGCCGATCGACGTTACCAAGTTCGGTCTGCTTTACGCAGGCGCGCAGAAGAACGTTGCTCCCGCAGGACTTACTATAGTTATCGTTCGCGAGGATCTCATTGGCAATGCGAGAAGCGATACGCCTGTTATGCTCAATTATAAGGTTCTTGCAGACGGAGAGTCGCTTTACAATACCCCCCCTTGCTGGTGCATCTATATGGCTAAGCTCGTATTTGAGTGGATCCTTTCGATCGGCGGACTTGAAGAGATGAAGCGTCGCAATGAGAGAAAAGCAAGCCTTCTTTACGATTATCTTGACAGTCAGAACTATTATACCGCTCCTGTTGATAAGAAGTGCCGCTCTATGATGAACGTTGTGTTCGTTACGGGAGATAAGGAGCTTGATGCGAAGTTCGTTAAGGAAGCGGCTGCATGCGGACTTAAGAGCCTTGCCGGTCACCGCTCAGTTGGTGGTATGAGAGCATCGATCTATAATGCTATGCCCTACGAGGGCGTTGAAAAGCTCGTTGCTTTCATGAAGAAGTTTGCGCTCGAAAATCCCAAGCTTTGATTATGCGCGGCGGTTGCTAAACGCAGCCGCCGCAAAATATTTTTGTAATGGAGAATTGAAATGTATAATATTAAATTGATAAATAAAATATCCAAATCGGGTACGGATATATTTGATAAGGAAAAATATAACGTTGGCGATGACGTTGAAGCTCCTGTTGCTCTTATGGTTCGCTCTGCAAAGCTTCACGAGGCGGTTTTTGATAAAGAAACGGTTGCTATTTCAAGAGCGGGCGCGGGCGTCAACAATATTCCGATAGACAGATGCGCCGAGGAAGGTATAGTAGTATTCAATACTCCCGGTGCGAATGCCAACGGAGTTAAGGAGCTTACGCTCGCGGCTCTGCTGCTTGCGGCAAGAGACGTTGTTTCCGGCGTTAACTGGGCAAATGCTCTTGAAAAGGACGGCGAGGTAGCTGCCAAGGTAGAGAAGGGCAAGGGCGCTTTCGCAGGCTCTGAGCTTTTCGGAAAGACACTTGGCGTTATCGGTCTTGGCGCGATCGGCGGCCTTGTTGCAAACGCCGGCGTTGCTCTCGGTATGAAGGTTATCGGCTACGACCCGATGCTCAGTGTAAATGCCGCGTGGAGCCTTTCGGGCGCTGTCATCAAAGCTGAAAGCTATGAGGAGATCTATAAAAGATCCGATTTTATCACTCTTCACGTGCCCGCTGTTAAGGACACTAAGGGAATGATCAATAAGGATTCTATCGCCTCTATGAAGGACGGAGTAAAGATCATAAACCTTGCTCGCGGAGAGCTCGTTGATACCGCGGCTCTTAAGGATGCGCTCGAGGCAGGTAAGATCTCGGCATACGTTACCGATTTCCCTTCGGACGAAACTATCGGAGTTAAGGGCATCGTCAATATTCCTCACCTTGGAGCATCCACCGAGGAGAGCGAGGAAAACTGCGCAGTTATGGCGGCAAAGGAGCTTTGCGACTATATCGAGCTTGGCAATATCAAGAATTCGGTAAACTATCCTACGGTCGCTATCCCCGGCTCGTCTGCTAATAAAACGAGGATAGGAGTTTGCCATAGAAACGTTGCAAATATGCTTGCTTACATCACGTCATCCGTCTCGTCCTTTGGACTCAATATCAAGCATCTTTCCAATGGCTCTAAGGGTGAGTATGCATACACTCTTATTGAGACCGACTCTCCTATGCCCGAGGCAGTGGCAGAGAAAATAGGAGCGATTAAGGACGTCATCAAGGTTCGACTCATCTAGGCTTCCGCTTTTTGGAATAAAACTCCGTTTGCCTCATTTGACGTAGATTTCTACGCCTGTGGGTCGCAAGCGGGGTTTTCTTTTGGGAATACGTTCGCCTACGGATTTATTTTCAAGAAATATGACCATTGATTTTTTGCCGCATAGCGGCTTTTTTGTTTTTTTGATGAGATTGGTATGATAAAGATTGTCGAAAACGGCGAAAAGCCTTGTAGATCGGAGCTTTTTTCGTGGTCATATCAGGCTTTAGGATCTTGGAAAATAAGGCTTTTATATCGTCTGAAACGGCATTTTTGGGCGAAGGATTTGAAAAAGATTGACCACACAATCTCAAAAAAATTGTCAAACTCTCTTGCTTTTCTGCGGTAAGGGGTGGTATACTGTAACCGAAGATGCGCATCGAAAAACGTTTGAAATATTGCCGAATACGGCAGAATGGAGATTAAAATGGCAAAAAAAGAGATAAAATTCCCGAACCGTGAGCAAGCGATAAAAAGTCTTATGTATAAAAAGGGGATCAAAAAGCAAAAGGAGCTTCTTTTGGAGCTTTATAAGGTTTATTTCTATGAGCAGTACGATACTTCCGATAAGTTTTTAAATGCTCAAGAAAGCAATTTCTCATCAATGAAAAAGGGAGAAAGAGATTTTACACTTGAATTCAAATACGCGCTTTCCGAGCTTGCGGAAACATCCTTCAGCAATCTTACCGATCCGAAGGAAGAATTTGATCCCTTCGGAATAAGGTATGCCGCGATGCGCGATGACGTCAAGCTCTATAAAAAGCTTACCGAAGACACGGACGACGATGACGCGCCGATATACAGAGATGATGAATTTCGGAAGAACGTTTTTGATTATATTTTAGAATACAAGTCGGAAAACGGCTTCAAATTCATAGTGAACGACCCCGAGCTTTTGCGCTACTTCAGATACAGTTACATAAAAGAGATGCTTATCTGGGCGGCAGAGCGTGACGATAAGGATCTTTTCAAAAGGATAATGGCAAGAGACTCGAGAATCTGTGATTGCGTGCATAGCGAAGAGGCGATGGATGAAATATATGACAGCATTCTCGGTTCGGATAAGATATTAAGGATGTTTTGCGAGCCGATAGTAAGAGATGGGCGCGTTTGCGGCTCGCTTCCGTATGATTTTGCCGGACTGCTTATCAGAGCAATTAAATCGGACCGTATAGATAAGGCGGATGAATTATTCGGTATCTACGAGAGCTTCGTTGAGCTGCAGGTGAATGAGTATCTTAAAGAGTTCGGTCACGTAGATCAGAGATCCATGGACATTGATACCGAATGGTATCGCGGTCGCCATGATAAGCTTGTCGGAGCCTTCAGGAGCGGGAAATATATAGAGCTTATCGACTTCGGATGGCATAGCGATCGCGATAATGAAAAGGAAGCGGTAGGGAAAATAGCCGAGCGCTATAAGGACCGCTATGAAGCTCTTCTTCCCGAGAGCATAGCTTTGAAGATAACCGAGGATCCATACGACCTGCCCTTTGGCGGTGAGTACGTGGACCGCAGGGAGTTTAAGCTCTACTCAAGAAAAGAAAGCGACCTCGGGCACGAGGTTATGCGCCTTATGACGTATGAAAACGATATTCCCGGCATTATTAAATACTACGAGCCGCTTGAAAACGGCACTCTCGTTACCGAGCTTGAGTATCATAAGCGCTCGTGGATCGATAGCATATCGGCTTCGCCCGATGCATTGATACCCGTTATCAGTAAGATACACGAGATATCCGAGAAGACTCTCGGAGAGGGAAGAGTATATGCTTACGCCGATTACGGTAAAGCGAAAATATGGGATAGAATGGACTCCGGAGAGTCGGACTTCGCATTGGGCGGTTTTATCGGCAACACAAGAATAACCTCACCCACGGAAGATCTCGTAGCCTTTATATTGGACTTCACCGATATTTCGAAATACAACCGCAAGTCGAAGGAGCTTATTGCCGAGATAGAAGGCGGATTTGCGCTTTACTATAACCCCGATTATCTTAAGAGCTTCGGAGATAACCTTCTTCTTGAAATAGATAAACGCATAGGCGAGCTTGATAAAAAGAAGCGGATAGTCCTTTATGAAAAGTATATGCATACAAGAACCTTCGTTGAGATATACCTCGATGAGCTGAATAGCTTAGGGCAGGATGATAGGACGGAATAAATAGGTATATGTATAGATTTATTTACAAAAACTATTCTTTTTCGGAAGAAAATCTGACGGCGAAAATAGATGAATATGCTAAAGGTAAGTATGATATCGAGAAGCTTTCCTGCGATGGCACGCTCGCATTTCGCTTGAGCCGACCCAAAGCCGTAATAGAAGTGATCTTCAGAATAAAGCAGAAGACGGTATATATAGACCTTCAGCGGTCGGGCGACATCGACTCGGATGACGGCATAGGCACGGACGTCATCCGCTTCCTCGCCAAATCAAAATTTATAACCTCATCAAAGCTTCCTTTTTCCGAGATGCCGATAGAATGCCGCGGCGAGGCTCTCGAGCATCTTACGGGGATAATACTCGGCAAAGCTCCTTCGGATATCCCCGTAATTTATCTATCAAAAATGGGAAAGCATTCATATGGATATGAGATAGACGAATACAGCCTTGCGAAAAAGCTCTACGGCATAGCGCACGTATTCATTGAGAGTGAGAACGGCGAGGATATACGCCGCCTTAACGCGGCGATAAGGAAAAGCGAAAGGTGGGTGCCGACGGGCGGACACATAGGCATTTTTTATCCCGACGGCAGCTACAATTTCATAAGAGAGCCAAAGACCTCAAGCACAGTTTTCGGCGCGGAAAGGTATCTTGTGACGAGCGTTGCCGACTATCTGACAAAAAACGCGGAGTGCGGAAAGCTGACCTTTGATAAGCTGCTTCTTAAGAAAACCGAGCAAAGAAGCGAAAAGCCGAAGGAAATAGTTATGGATAAGACTCTTCTTGAAAGGCTTCGGGCATCCGAGGCGAAGCGTGTCGAGCTTGAAAAAAAGCTTGAGGAGAGCGAAAGAAAGATCGAACGAATGCAAAGGCCCGCATCCCCGATGACCGATATTTTAATGCCCGATATAGAGGAAGGCAGAGAGGGAGAATTCAGGGATTTTCTGATCGGCGCGGTAGAGGACGCCGAAAAACTGACCTCGGATGATCAGATCCGCAAAAATCAGATAAGAGAGGCGTTTTTACTGAAAAACCCAAAAAGCGATTATGAAGAAAAAGCCCTGAGTGAGATCGACCGAGCATGTAAGGACGGCAAGGATATTATTTCCGCTATTAAAAGTCTTGGCTTCGAATGCGTTCGTAACAAGACTCACACGATAATCAAATATATGGGTATCACCCTGCCGATGTCTTGCACGCCAAGCGACTATCGTACGAAGAAAAACGAGCTTCCAAATATAAAAAATGCATTTTTCGTCTGCTCGTAGAAAAAGCAGTCAACGGGAAACGTCCGCTATCGGGCGCCGCTGACTGCTTTTATTATTTTTCATTTATTCTTCCTCGTGAAGAAGAGCGTCGCTTACTACCGCCTTTTTAGGCTGCGACGTGCGGTACTCGTTTGGCGTTAAGCCTGTCAGCTCCTTGAAGCTGCGGTAAAAGCTCCTCTCGCTTCCAAAGCCGCATTCGAGAGCTATATCCACTACCGTTCTTGCGGTATTCTTAAGAAGGTAGCTTGCGGACTCCATTCTGAGAGTTGAAAGAAGAGTGGAGAAGCCGAAGCCTGCCGCGCCCTTTATCGAGCGGGAAAGATACTTTTCATTGTAGCCGAGAGCGGCGGCGACCGAGGCTATCGTCAGATGCTCCGACTTATGCTCGTTGATGTAGGCTATGACCTTATTCAGGATATTATCGTCCACGCCCTTTTTGACGAACGAGACGTTATCCGCCAGATCTCCGATGATGCTATACAAAAATCCTTTGACCTTGTAAAGCGAAAGATCATCACGGCGCACAGCTTCTAAAAACGGCTGATAAGCAGTAATATTGATCGGGAATACAGAGCTTTCGCCGACGTTATTCTCATTAGGAGTGAAAAACGCCTTGACAAGAGAGGGAAGGAAATTAAATCTGAAGTATTCCGTGCCCTCAGGCCTTTCGTATGAGTGCGACTGAAAGGGGAAGAACATTGCGCAGGTGCCTGCAGGGACCCGCTCCGGCTTCTTTCCGAGCAGCTCTACCGTCAGCTCGCCTTTGGTAACAAGCAGGATCTCCGCGCTCGGATGAATATGGAAAAACATTTTGCACTCCTCGCAGTTCCCAAGCAGAGCGCTATGCTCCTTTGCGGAGAAGGATGCGGAAAATTTTGAGAGATCATTGTAAAATTTCATAAAAACTCCAAAATAAGTAACCTTTTGTCATATATAATACCACAGAGTGTCATATCTTGTCAAGTGCATTGTTGTATAATATGAATAGAAGAGTCTTGTTTTAAAATTATATAATTGGATATATTTATAAAATAGGCTGTTTTGAAATAATTTTTCTTGGAAAGGGAGAAAGAAAATGAAAAAGAGAAAGATCGTAACCCTTATTCTGATGCTTGCTCTTCTCGTCGGAGCGCTCCTTGCTGTTGCCATTCCCGCCTCGGCAAGCACGGTCACCGAATCCGACTGGATAGCTAAGCCGAATAAGGAGCTTGTCAAGTGTACGGGAGACGGATGTACACACGAAAACTGCTATGAGTACTCCTTCATCGCAATTGGTGACACGCAGAATCTTAACTACATAGACGTCACCGAAAACAAAAAGAATATGTATAAGATCTATGACTGGATAGCTTCCAAAAAGACGGATTACAATATCCAGTACGTTCTTGAGCTTGGCGACGTTACTCAGTCCTGGCACAGAGGCTATAAGGTCTGGGATGCTGAGTGGGAGCGCTCGGCGGATGCGCATTTAGCGCTTGAGAATGCGGGTATTCCTTATTCGATAGTCCGCGGAAATCACGACCTTTCTTATTTCCCCGTCAAGGATGCAGACGGCAACGATACTTCGAAGTATTCGGGACTTAACGTTGCATTCGGAAAGGGAACGAAGTATTACGCAGATCTCGAGGCGCTTACCAAGACAGCCGATACAGACGGACCGAACGGCGAAAAGAGATATATGGCAGGCTTTCTCAACCCTGAGAAGATCGAGGATACCTACCGTAAGCACGTCGTTAAGGATGCTGATGGCAACGTTATCGAAAAATACATAATCTTTACCCTTGACTGGCATCCCACCGAGGAGTGCCTTGTCTGGCTTGATGAGATCCTCAAGTCAAATCCCGAGTACACGGCTATAATTACAATCCATTCATATATTTATCGCGATGCGACCACTACCGATATCTATGAGGATACCTTCCCCCAGGAGAACATTGGTATAGGCTCGAAGTGGGAAGAGGTCTCCTCAACGGGCGGTCAGGTACATCCCAAGGTTCTTTGGGAGACTGTTCTCGCTAAGTATGAGAACGTAAAGATGGTTCTTTGCGGACACGTTGATGAGGACGATATCAAGGTCTCTCAGCTTCGCGGCGATCAGGGAAATACCGTTACCAATATGCTTATCGACGGTCAGACGATCGATAAGAATATAGAGCCTGTCGGCCTCGTTGCGGTATTCTATATCGCACCCGGTGGTAAGGTGATGAACGTTGAGTACGTTTCCACCGTCAGAGCAATGGACGGCAAGGCGGCGTATTTAAAGGAAAAGAACCAGTTTGAGATCGTTCTCGATCCCTCTGACGAGGACGGATGCGGCTGGACCGAAACTCCTCACGGCAACGTTCCTACCGATATGTACGAGAGCTATCCCTTCCACGTGCTTCTTGACGATGACTCGGATGAAAGCACAGACGCGTTCTATTACGGAAGCTATTCTACCTGGGAGGATACTCTTAAGGGCGTTCACGACTTTTCAAGAAACGGCTCTAACGTTACTCAGAAAAAAGCAAAGACTTACTATATAGTTATGTCAGAGGATTATACGGATGATTTCACTTATACAAATTCCTCGGGAAATCTATCCGGTATTCACAACAGCGGCTCAGCGGGCAACTATACGAGAACTATTCTTGACCTTTGCGGCAATAAGCTTACTCTTGCCACGGCAGGCACGAGCAGCAACGTTTTCTTACCGTTCTATACAACAACGTCCGCCAGAAATCCGCGCTACGCGATAACCAACGGTGATATCGTTATCACGGGAACCTCGCGCCTTGCGGTCACCCAGAGCGGTCCTTATTCGGGCGGTCAGAAGGCTCATCTTGAACTCAGCAAGCTGAATATAACCTATGAGCCCGCGGCAGGCGTAAATCCCCAGCCTCTTATCTCAAACTTCTCCCATTCGGGAACTATCTCTAATATCTCCCTTGACGTTTTCGACTGCAATATAGATTTCAGTAAGGTTACGAGCGCGTTTACTCTTTTCAACCTTTACGATCAGGATAACAATAACTACGTTTCTCTTACTCTTAAGGGCGGCAGTATAAAGGGCAATACGGTTGCAAATACCACGCTCTTTACGAAAAATTCACCGACCGATAAGATCACCTTTGCAAAAAATTCCTCGGGCGCATATACAAAGGTCACGATGAATGACAGCGGAACGCTCCCCGGCGTTTACTATTCCGATATCAAGGATACCTACTACGAGCTTGGCGCTGCAGTTGCAAGCGGATCTCTCTATGAGTATCCGCTCGTTGAGTCCGCAGCTGTGCTTACCGAATACGGCGAGATCCCGGCGGATAAGGCAGATACTGCGGTGCATCCCTTCGTTCTTTTCAAGAACGGCGAGCTTAAAGCGACCTTTTCCGACTGGGGCGCGTTCTTAAACGATACGATGAAAACGACAGCCGACCTGCAGTCGGGATGCACGCTTCTTCTGAGAGCGGATCATACGACAGACGTAACGAGTACGGATCATCTTGATAAGATCAACGATCTGACGATAGACCTCGGCGGTCACACTCTTGCAAGAGGCAAAAAGCACCTCTTCAACGCTATCGGTACGAGCGCTAAGGCTAAGTCCACAAAGATAACTGTCAAGAACGGTACTCTTGCCGCAGTGGGAGATGAGATCATTTCCTTCAATGACTGGGCAAGCTCGGGCGGACTGAAAAACTTCGAATTTATATTCGACGGCATAACCATTGACGTAAGCCACGGGCAGGGAATATGCATAGTCTTTGGCGGCGGAAAGATCGGCTCTGATTCAAAGATCATATTAAATAACTGTACGATCAACCGCGGCTCGACCACCTCATCACTCCCTCTTTTCAATATGAACGACCCCGAGAGCCAGGTTACCCCCGGAACGGATAAGAACCTTGATGACGTTCACGTTTATATCAACGGCGGTACTCTTATAGCTGACAGCACCGCGGGCTTCACCCTCGCATCTTTTGACGAGGAGCGCGTTGCGGGAGAAGGCTCTCCCGATACCATAGAGCTTGGTAAGGGCAAGGACGGAAAGTATCTTACCTTCAAGCTTCCCTTGGCTGACAAGGATTTCACCGCAACCGCAAATATTACCGCAGGAAAGCATTACCTCGTTAAGAACTCCGAGGATGCATCCTTCGGATATTACACTCTCGATAATCTCACCACCGAGTACGGTGATATCACTACCGCTTACGCATCCGTTGCCGCTTATCCCTTCGCGGTATTCCATAACGGAGCGTTCAAGACGGCTTACGCCACGTACAAAGCGGCGATGAACGGAGCCGTCAGTCTTGTAAAGACCGCTGATAAAGCAACCGATACGGTTCACATAGTAATGAGAAGAGATTACGATGCTCCTGATAAGGATCACGGATATTTCTCAAGCGCTATGGGCAATATCATTCTCGATCTTGGCGGATATACTCTCAGCACGGCAAATGCTTACATAGCAAGCATGTCCGTTAATTATTCAGAGGCTACCGAGAGCTATTTAAGCTTCACGTCAAAGCTTTTGGTCAAGAACGGCACGTTGGTAAACAATCGCTCGGCTCTTCCCATTTTCGGAGTTGACCAGTCGAACACCTCGGCGCTTGGCGTTGCCAAGAAGGTTTGGTTCGGATTTGAGAACGTAACCTTCAAGGCTAAGTCGGATGCTCCGATCGCAAGCTTCAATAAGACGACGGAGCTTGGAATTGACGCCACCGTTTATGCCAAGAACTGTACCTTCGATCTTACCTCGGGCGCTGCGAGCCATATCAACTTCTCAAACGGAACAACGAGAGCAAAGGTTGAGCTTATAGGCTGTAACGTTATCGCATCGAATTACAACGAATGCAGCATCGCGACTCTTGGAAGTGATGATACACTTCTTGTCGGTAAGGACGGCGGAGTATATCTTACGGTCACTCAGACCCAAAATACGCTTCCCACGGCTACTTTCAACACTAATGACGGCGGCACGGCTTCCTTCTATCTTGCATCGACCTTGGGCGGAAAATACGTTTACGAGCTTGGCGCGAATGAAGAGACCGAGTACGGAACCATTACCCCTCAGTATTCAAATATCGAAAGCTATCCCGTAGCATTGTTCTCTTCGGACAAGAGCTTTATCGGCGGATATTCGGATCTCAACCTTGCTTACGCCGAGATCCTGAACGCTCCCGAGAAGAGCTACGTTATTCTCGTAAGAAGAGATATGGATAAGCTCGCGAATAAGAGCATAGGCAATACGTTTACGGGCAGTATCCTCATAGACCTCGGCGGTCATACCGTTACGATCGCATCCGACGCAGGCAACTACTTCCTTGACGTCAGCGCAGACGCGAATACAACGGAAGGGCTCGCGGCAAGCTTCGCGGTAAAGAACGGAAGCATAGTAAAGGCAGCGGGACGCGCGGTGGTATGTGTAAATTATCGCGCAGGATTGACCGAAGCGGCAAGCTATAGCTTCAATTTTGAAAACGTGAAATTCCTCTCGACCTATTCGGGATTCAGCAATCCCAACGTCGTGTTTACAACGTGGGAGGACGGCTACTTGGAGAAGGACGGCGTTGCTGCCGCTACCGATAACGTTTACGTTGACTCCGAGTTTACCGATTGTATCTTTGATATGTCGAACTCTATAGACGGCGCCGTTATGCTTAATCTCACTCACTCGACAGGCGAGAGGGACAGAGTAATACACACGGTGAAGATCAACGGCGGCAAGATCCTTGCGGATAGCGCGGATGATTTCACTTCAAGGTTCGCTAAGTGCGATACTATAACCCCCGAAAGGACCGATACCGTTACATACGGTAAGGTTGACGGCGGAAGCTATACAGAGCTTAAGCTTCCCTTGGGCGCCGAGGCTCCCGCGGCTGAGTATAACGGACTCATATTCGCTAAGCTCAACGAGGATGAAGAGACCGTAACGTACAGGCTTACTCCTATGGCTGCGGCAGACGCTAACTTCATTCCGAAATTAAGCGTTACTCTTGATTCCGATCTCATTCTTAACGTATATATCCCGGAGGGTTATGACGTCACGTCCTTGAATATTGAAGGCGAAGCCATAGATCTTGATACTATGACACCCGAAGACGGCTATTACGTATACAGCAATGCACTTAAGTCCTTCGAGGCAGCAAAGAAGCTTATGCTGACGGTTGAGCTTAACTGGAAGGGCACAGCGCTTCTCGGCGAGTTCTCGCTCTCGGTCACAGACTATGCGAAGACGGTTATAAACGGAAGCTATACGGATGCGGAAAAGACTCTCGCAAAGGATATGCTTTCATACGTAAGAGCGTGCTATACCTACTTTGCGGAAAGTAATACGGCTGATGAAACAGAGAGAGTTACCAAGCTTATTGATGAGATCATAGGCGAGGGCTATGACGATGCGTCATCACCCGATCTTACCAAAGAAGCGAAGAAGCCCTCTCGGAGCAGCTTTGATAAGGTAACGTTCTATCTTGGAGAGACTCCCTCGTTCCGCTTCTACTATACTTCGGAAAATGCTCCCGAATATACCTATAAGATAGGTGAATACGATGTCGCGGCAGAGGTAAATGCGGAAGGAAAATACGTTGACGTTAAGGTATATGCTTATCAGCTTACAGAGGATCTTACGTTCACGTACGGCGAGAACACCTTCACCTACAACGTTTATTCCTACTATTCCGAGGCTAAGGAAGAGGTTAAGCCTCTCGTTGAAAGACTTATTAAGTATTCCGAGTCTGCTAAAGCTTACAGAGACTCTGTTATAAATCCGGAAGCAAATGACTAATGAAAGGAAAATGCAAATGAAAATTTACAATTCTCCTGAAATATCCATTGAGATAATGGATAACTCAGATATTATCACTACCTCGGATATCACTCTCGGAACTACTACTTCTACCGTTGAGTCTCAAGGCGGCTCATGGGAAGTAATAGGATAAATAAATTACGGGGCTGTCACTTTCGGCGGCAGCCCCAAAGACTTATAAAGGATTGATCGATATGAAAAAATATTTGAGAATTGTTTGCACGATGCTTTTTGCGTCCATACTCTTTTCTCTCGGAGTCGGCGGATTTTCTCTTTTGGGAAGCGCCGAGGAGGCGGATAATGCCTCTAAGCCCGAGATCGACGTATGGCTTATCGCAGGTCAGTCAAATGCGGTAGGCTTCGGAAGTGACGGTCTTTCTCAGTCATATCTTGAGGATAAGAGATATACGGAAGGCTTCGAGGACGTTCTTTTTTACGGAAATTACCAGTCCACCTATAACCCCGAGACCTTCGTTCCCGTGACGGTAGGACTCGGCAGGCAGAAGGATGGAAGCACTACCACCGTCGGCGCCGAGATAGGAATGGCGGCGGCGCTCTCGGGAAGCGGAAGGATGAACGCCATAATCAAGCACGCCCAGGGCGCATCCTACCTGTATCCAACTACGGACGGCAGCGTTTCGGTAGAGCACGGAACTTGGACTCCGCCCACTTATATTGAGGAAGAGGGCATAAGCACAGAGGGAAATAAGATCGGCGATCTTTACGAGGGCTTTCTTGCAACGGTCAGCGAGGGACTTGCTATGCTTAAGGAAGACTATACGCCCGTTATCAGAGGCGTATGGTGGATGCAGGGCGAGGCGGAAACTCCCAACGAGCTTCATTCCTTCTATTACGAGGATCTTCTCCGCACACTTATCTCCGATATGAAGAGAGACCTCGGAAAGATCACCTCTCAGGATATGTCAAACCTTCCTTTCGTTATGGGTAAGATAACGAGAAATCCCGAGTATAACGATATATCCTCTTATCCCGGACTTGATACGGTAAACGCGGCGCAGGTCAACGTTACCTCGTCTGTTGCAAATACCGCTATCGTTGACACTACCGGGCTTACTCAGCTGGACGGATGGCATTATTCGGCAGACTCTCAGCACTATATAGGCGAGGAGTTCATAAAGGCTGTAACCGCTATGAGCGGTAAATTCAGCGTCACTATCGAAGGAGTCGGCGTTAATATGTCCGGCGGCGGAGCAAAGGAGAAGGGCAGCGCCGTTACCGTTACCTTCACACCATTTGAAGGTTATAACCTCACCTCGGTGAAAATGAAGGTCGGCTCGGCTGAGTCTACCGATATTACCGCGTCTCTTGACAGCGCGAATTCATATACCTTCACAATGCCCGAGGACAACGTGATATTCGAGGCAGTGGCAACCGATCCGAACGCCGAAAGCACCAAGTATGGCACGATCCCCACAAAATACAAGGATGCCGCAACGTATCCCTTCATTTTATTCAAGGACGGAAAGTTTTTATACGCATACGAGGAATGGCATACCTTCGTCAATACCTGCGCGGTAAGTGAGGCGACGGTTCTTATGCGACGCAACTACAATACCACCGAGAGCGGTTCGTTTCCATGGGCGCAGGCTTATCTCAATGATATAACCCTTGACCTTGGCGGATTTACTCTGACCCGCGGCACACAGCACATCTTCCAGGCGCTCAGCAAGGGCACGATCACACATACACCGCGCTTCACGGTAACGAACGGAACGCTTAAAACAGAAAAATCGGCAATTATCGCTTTCAATAACTCGACGGATTCCACGGTTATTGACAAATTCGAGTTTATCTTCGACGGTATAACGATAGACGTCTCAAACGGCAGGGGAATAGTAACGAGCTATGACGGTGGAACTATCGGTCAGCAGAGCAAGGTGGTTTTAAATAACTGCACTATCGTTCGCGGCAGCTCGACCTCCGCAACCGCTCTTTTCCACCTTCTCGATAACAAGGATAAAGGCACTGTTTTAAATAAAAACGATATCGAAATTATCATTAACGGCGGTAAGCTTACGGCAAGCACGGCAAATAGCCTTAACGCCCTCGTTTTCGCGGCCTTTGACGAGGAGCGCGAGGCAGGTCTCGGCTCGCCTGACAGCCTGACTTTCGCAGAGGGCTCGGACGGCTCAACCATCACGATGGAGCTTCCCGTAAGCGAGGCTGCGCCCACAGCGGTTTACAAATTTATGGGCGGCTATTATACCGCATCAAAGCTTTCGGATAACGGCACGACGGCAATATACACCTTCGCACAGCTGCCCGAAGACCGCGTTACTCCCTACGGCGTGATCGAAACGCAGTATGCTTCTATAAACGACTACCCCTTCGTCGTATTCAATGGCGGTAAAAATATCCACGGCTTCTCCGATTGGAAAACGTTTATAAACGCAGGCTTTAACACTGCTGATTATCAGACCGGCTGTACTGTTTATCTGCGCAAGAATTACAGTACCACCGAAGCAAGCGGAGACGCGTGGGCGATAAGCTATTTTGAAGATTTGGTCATAGATCTTGGCGGTAATACGTTGACACGTGAAAACTGGCATCTTTTCCAGGCAAACGGACACGGTGCTAACGATGATACGACCCTTATAACCGTGAAAAACGGTACTCTTAAATCTTCCTTCCATAAGGCAGACGGAACGACCGCGGCATCACCCCTTATAGTTTACAATACAGACCCTAACTCGACGTCGAGCGATATCATAAACTTTTTCCTTGACGGTATTACCCTTGACGTAAGCTCGGGCAGAGGTATCGTAGCCTGCTACGGCAACGGAACCGCTTCCACCAAGGGCACTGTGACCCTGAACAACTGTACTATCAACAGGGGCGATAAGACCTCGTCGATGACACTCTTCGCGCTTTCCGACAGCTCGGGAAATAAACACGACGTTTCGGTCGTTATCAATGGCGGTAAGCTTACGGCAAGCAGCCTTTCAAATCTCACCTTCGCTACATATAGCGATGCGCGTGACGGAGAGGCTTCATCGCCTGACGGCCTTGTTATCGGTAAGAGCTCCGAGGGGGAGGACTTCACCTTCGTTCTTCCGACGGGTATAGCTCAGCCTATGAACGAGTTTGTTCTATCGGACGGCACATATTTCGCTTCCGAACTTTCCGATAACGGCACCGAATCCTGCTTCAAGCTTGAAAAGCTGAGCGCTCTTAAAATGAGTTACGGAGATATCAAGCTTGATTATGCATCCACCGTCGATTATCCCTTCGTTGTTTTCAAGGGCGGCGAGAATGTATACGGCTTCGGAAGCTGGGGCTATTTCTTTAATAAGGTGATAACCAAGTCGGACTATGAGCATCTGCTTACAGGCTGCACCGTATATTTAAGGCGTGATTACAGCACGTCAGACGATGCTGAGAGCCATGCTTGGGGAACTCACTATATTAAAGATATGGTCTTTGATCTTTGCGGAAATACCCTGACCCGAGGCTCGAAGCATCTCTTCCAGGCGCTCGGCAGGATCGGCGGAACCTCAACCGAGATCACGGTCAAAAACGGAAAGCTTGACGTACTTTCGAAGACTCTTATAGCCTTCAATAATCAGACAACGGCAGGCGCTTCGATATCGAAATTCGACTTTGTTTTTGATAACGTGACTATCGACGTCAGCCGCGGAAAAAATATAATTGCGTGCTATGACGGTGGAGTCGTCGGTACTCAGGATACCGTAACGATCAAAAATTCGGTTATCGTCCGCGGAAATACGTCGTCAGATGCGGTTATGTTCAGCCTTAAGGATACTTCCGCAAATAAGAACGACGTTGCGGTAACTCTTGAAAATACGAGCATCACGGCAAGCAGCAAGAATAGCATCGACACTCTCGTTCTCGTCACGTACGACGATGCTCGAGGCGATATAACTCCCGATAGCCTGACCGTAGTAGGCGAAGTTATGATAGTATTGCCTTCGGGTCAGGAAAAGCCTTCCGCGGTCTTCAACGTTTCGGGCAAGGAGTATATTCTTAAGCCTTCGGGAAGCTCCGAGGACGGAAAGAGCGATATCTATTCTCTTATTAATAAGGCGATCGCAGAGGTGGACTTTGCTCCGAAATCGAGCATAACCCTCGACTCCGACCTTATCTACAATATTTATATCCCAGCGGGATATAAGATCAATTCGGTAAAGCTTGACGGCGAGGATATAGATCTTACCGCTATCACGCCCGAGGGCGGCTATTACGTTTACAGTAAGCCTCTTAAGTCCTTCGAGGCAGGCAAGACCATGCTCCTTACGGTAGAGCTTGACCAAAGCGGAACCGCTATAAAGGGCTCCTTCTCGCTTTCCGTTCCTACCTATGCGAAGGCTATTCTTGAAGGCTCGGCATCCGAGGCGGAGAAGACTCTTGCGCTTGACGTGCTTGCATACGTAAAGAGCGCTTATAGCTATTTTGAGAATGCCGAGAATAAGGATAAGGTGATCGAAGAGATAGACTCCGTTCTCACTCTCGGCGGATATACCGAAGCTGAGTTTACTAAGGTAAGCGGCGAAAGCAATATCGGAGAGGGACTCCGCGCCGTAACATTCATTCTCGATGCGACTCCCACTATCAGGTTTTATCTTACAGCAAACGCAGAAGATTACACTTTCAGCGAAGCTGTTGTTGCAAGCGGAAGAGGCGAGTACATGGGCGAGACCTACGACTACGTGGATATCTCCGTCTATGCATACAGAATGATAGGCGTGATCAGATATGAGACCAATGACGGCAAGTCGGGAAGCTATCATATCAATAGCTACGTTGACTACGTAAACGGCGATCAGTATACGGAAAGCGACAAAGCAGAGCTTTCCGATCTCACCGAAAAATTCTATAATTACTGCAAGAGCGCAGAGGCGTACAGAGAGTACGTTAAGAGCTTAGCGCAGTAAAACATCCTTCGCGAGCGATCATCGCCTCGCAACGGGGCTGTATCAAAAGCATTTTTGCATTTGCGCAGC
>JAFTQV010000051.1 GCA_017462605.1 Clostridia bacterium
ACCTCGCGGATTGCTTTTACGTAATCACAAAGCGGCTGAACTCTTATGCCGTGTCCGTTATAGGCATCATTTTCTCCGTCCCTGTGAAGCGGTGTCATAAACACTAATCTCGCCTCGGGAAATTTTTCGCTAAGCTTATTTATAAGCGAGTGCATTGCTCCGTAAAAGGTATCTTCGCCTCTATCAAAGAACGCACCCATCGGAGCATCACCGTGTCCAAAATCGTTTGTTCCGCCAAAAACTACAACAAGATCTGCGTACGTTTCGGTAATATCCTCGTCAACTCTTAAGAGAAAGTCGCGCTCGTACATTGCATTTTCAGGTGAAAAATGCGGTACCTTTTGCTTCGCTATTCGAGTTCCGCTGACACCGTAATTTGAAACGACAGCGCCTGTGTTTCTCGCGAAAACGTCCGTATATCTCTTTTCCGGAGAGCTTACACCGACGCCCTCGGTTATACTGTCACCGAGAAAAACGACCTTTTTGCCTTTGATTTCCATAATTACTCTGCTACAGCCTCTTTATTTTGACTCTTACCGTTTTGGGCTGCCGCCTCGGTCCAACCGATTTCAGAGGAATAAGAAGCGGTAAATACGTTACCCGTATAAATAAGGTTCATCTTATAATTCGTAGTATCGGTATCAATTCTTACTACGTTATTGCCCTCGAGCTTATAGTTGATGTCTGCTACACCGTATTGGAGAAGATCGCGAAGACCTTTATCCATATTTATAGCGTAAACCATTTCCATTGCTCTTTCGTTATACTCTTCACCGCGGTCAACTATAGCGAATGCGGAAGAAAATGCAAGCTCGGCATCAACTGTAGGATTCTTAGTAACGACACATTCATACTTGCCGTCTGCCTCAAGAGCTTCCTGCATTTCATAAGGGCCTTTCGCTGTTTTGATATAATCCGCAGGATTTTTGCCGTTTTCCTGAAGTTTTCCCTTAAGCTCCTCAACGAGAGCATCAAAGCCTTCAAGGTCTGCAGGACCTAAATCGTTATTGAACATTGACGGGGGAATTACCTTATATTCATCGTTCGCCCACTTGTCAATAAGAATATACTCATACTCGCCAACTACGTGATTGTTGGGAATAGCGAAAATCTTACCGTCGATTTTAACGCCCTCAAGAAGCGCAGGTGCTATATTAACGTTAAGAGGACCGTATTCATCTGTCTTAAGATAGTCCGTAAGATCTGCGAAAACGGACTCACCCGTCATAGAGCCTTCTTTCATAAGTCTTTGCATCATAGAAAGACTGTTGATAAGGACTATATTTGCGGAATCCGCATCGGAAGCGCTGATTTCCTCAGACACCTTCGACTGATACTTAGCCGCAGTGAGATAATGCACCTTAAGCTCGGTATTGTAATTTCTCGTCGTATAAAGGTTTATATTAAGCGCAACAGTATCCTTAGCATTCTCAGCCGTCATATCGTCGGTGATAATGTAAAGATTTAAGGTGAGCTTCGTGTCTTCTTCAGGCTGGTAGTCATCATAATTGGGGAGATAGCTACCGAAAACTCTATCTTCGTCGCAGGAAATAAGCATCCCGCAAACAAGAACAAGACAGAGAAGCAATGACAAAAGTTTTTTCATTATGTATTAAATCCTCCGCGGCACATAATTTTACTTTTATATTTTACTATATTATTTAAGAAAAGTCAAGCAAATTCGCGATTTAATATGCGCGTCCGCAATTAAAAGTCAAAGTATACAAATATAAAAAAGCTTTTTTGTAGACTTTGACATCAATTTGCGAGATAATCCTTAAGCGCCTTTGAACGCGAGGGATGACGAAGCTTTCTCAAGGCCTTAGCTTCTATCTGTCTTATTCTCTCTCTCGTTATCTTGAATTTCTTACCAACCTCTTCAAGAGTTCTCGGTCTTCCGTCTTCAAGTCCGAATCTCAAGGTAATTACCTGCTCTTCTCTTTCGGTGAGGGTGTGAAGAATATTGCAAAGCTGCTCGCGCAAAAGCGAATAAGAAGCGCTATCCGAGGGAGCGGGAGATTCGTTATCCTCAACGAAATCGCCAAGGTGGCTGTCCTCTTCCTCACCTATAGGAGTTTCAAGAGAAACGGGGTCCTGAGCTATTTTCATAATTTCACGAACCTTATCGGCGGTTATACCGAGCTTTTCCGCAATTTCATCAGTGGTAGGCTCTCTTCCGAAGTCCTGAAGAAGCTGGCGAGCAGTTCTCGATACCTTGTGAATGGTTTCAACCATATG
>JAFTQV010000052.1 GCA_017462605.1 Clostridia bacterium
GGCTCGTTCACGCTTTTTTCCGATAAATAAAGAGTCTTATCGCGCGATAGCCTGTCAATATAATTAATAAATGTAGTCTTGGTGAAAACGCGGCTTCCGAAAACGAGGTCTCCCGTCATCGCCACCCTGATCGCCGTTCTCGTCTTCGTAACGTAGGTCAGCTCCCTTGGAGAGGGGGAGAAGATGATGACCGAGTTTTCGTCCCTTTCTATGTCCTCGGCGGGGAGAATGACCGTCCTCGGGAAGTAGACCCTCGCCTCATCGCGGACCATTACCTTGCCCGCGGGCGTGCGCTTGACCTTTTCCTCGCCGCCCGACTTCATAAATACCGCGGCGTACCTTTCGCTCGCAAGATGAGCGGCGTACCTCTGCCCCTTGCCCGAGAAGAGCCTGACGGAAAAGACCTCGCCCGAGGCGGAAAGCTTTACCGCGGGGGATCTTGTCATCCTCGAAAGAAGGAAGGCGGCGTAATTTATTTTTTCGATTCTGACGCCCTCTTCCTTGCCAAGCGATATGATAGCGAAAAGCAAGGAAAGCCTCTTATAGATAAATCCGATCGCGCCGATAAGAAGGCATAGCGCGATAATGATAAGAATAAGCTCAAATACCGTCATAGCCCACCTCACACAAATCCCGTCAGCCACTTTGCCCGATAAGCGGAAAGCGCTAAGGGAACTGCGGCAAGATGAGAAGCAATAAAGGAAAGCGTTATGAATATCCCGAGCTTAACGTCTCCGATATAGCCCGAGGCATAAGTAAGCGTACGGATTAGCTCTGCAATGATATTCGCGCTCCTTAAGAAAACTCCGGGTATAAGTCCCGTCGGCAAAACGGCGATCGCGCCGAAAACAACCGAAGCGATAGCATCCGAGGGGCTGAATACCTTAAGGTAGGTGATAAGCTCGTCCTTGACAAGATAGAAGCCCTCGGTCTTTGATATAAAATATTCCGCCCTCGCGTTGTCGTATCTCAGAGTGATATATACCGATACGAAGGCTGAGAGAAGTATGGCTATAAGGCAAAGGGTGAGGTGATACCTCTCGTACTGCTCGGACTCCAATATCGGATTGTAAAGAGGGAAGACGGCGGGAAAGTATTTATAAAGATGCTCGTAGACCGTCTCGAGCAGCCTCGAGAAAATGGAGAGCGAAATAAGAAAAAGAGGGAAGGCGGCAAAAAGCAGAGCGCACCTTGATAGCGCGCGAACTATCGGCTTTGTCAAAATACCTCACCTCACTTCTTTTCTTTTGTATATTTTACCATATATATTTTTTATTTTCAATATAAGTTTAAATTTTAGGTTGATTTATTTTTTCGGGTGTGTTAAAATAAAAAAGAATTATTGGGGCGTATACCCCGTTAGGAGTGATGACGATAATTAATTTAAAGCTTATTAACGCTGCGGGCGAGGTCAAATTCAAGGCGTACGGCTTTGAGATAGACGAGCGCTATTCGGGCGTATACGAGGAAGGCGATAAGTGGAGATGCGAGATGGACTTCGGCGGATTTTTAAAGCTGAAGCTCGACGAGACCTTATGCGAGTCGATAGTCCTCGTGCCGGACGGCGTATTTGAATTCAGAATTCCGCCCTGCAACGAGAGAAGCGCGTGCTACGCGCCGGGCGCATTCGCGGGCGATAGCCATAGGGTGCTAGTTTCTGAGCCGACCGAGGCTGAGATCTATGAGAAGCGCAATATAGCCCTGAATTCGCACGATAGGCACAACGTGCCGAAGTATTTTCCCCACGCCGTTGCTAATTTTGTGACCAGAGAGGACCCCTGCTTCTTTGAGAGAAATGCCACAGACGGTGAGAAGAATAATCTTTCTCACGGCAAGTACCCATATCATTCATGGGGCGGCGGACTTCGCGAGGACCTTGAGTTTGAGGTGCATTTCGGAGAAGAGGCTCTCGTTGATGCCGTGACCCTTTATCTCCGCGCGGACTTTCCGCACGATACCTATTGGAAGGAGATGGATATCGAGTTCTCGGATAAGAGTACAGTCCATATCAACCTCGAGGGAGTTGCCGAGGGGCAGACCTTCACCTTCGAGCCGAGGGTGACCGAATACGTTAAATTATGCGGCTTCAAGCAGCAGCGCCTTGCAGACGGCTCGCTCAGCTTCGCCGCGCTCACCGAGATAGAGGTCTCGGGAACATATATTAAAAAGGAGAATGAAGGAATGGAAGTAAGAGACGGCGCAAATGCCAAGGACGTGAGATTTTACACGACCGATAGACTCAGAGAGGAATTCCATATAGGAAATCTTTTCACCAAGGATAATATCAGAATGGTATATAGCCATATAGATAGAATAATCGTCATAGGAATGATGCCCATAAAGCTTGAGCTTAAGCTCGAAGCGGGCAAGGAGCTTGCATCGGAGTATTTCCTCGAGCGCCGCGAGCTTGGCTGCATCAATATCGGCGGTAAGGGAATAATCACCGTTGACGGCGAGGTCTACGAGATGAACCCGAGAGACGGTATATATATCGGCAGAGGTCATAAGGACCTTAAGTTCAAGAGTGTAGACGAGAAGAACCCCGCAAAGTTCTATATCACGTCCTGCCCCGCGCACACCGAGTATCCCACCGTCAAGATCGATATCACCAAGGCGCGCAAGGTGCCCTGCGGATCGGTTGAGGACTGCAATAAGAGAGTCATCAATCAGTACATACACCCCGAGGTAATGAAGTCCTGCCAGCTCGCTATGGGTCTTACCCAGCTTGACGTCGGCTCCAATTGGAACACTATGCCCTGCCATACGCATGACAGAAGAATGGAGGTCTACCTCTATCTTGATATGGGCCCCTCAGACGCGGTATTCCATATGATGGGCGAGCCTAAGGAGACGAGGCATATCGTAATGCACAACGAGGAAGCCGTCATCTCTCCCTCGTGGTCGATACATTCGGGCGTTGGCACGAAGAATTATTCCTTTATATGGGCAATGTGCGGAGAGAACCAGGAGTTCACCGATATGGACCATATAGAGACCAATGAATTAAGATAATATATAAAAAGGAGATAAAAATGACTTACTTAGAGAATTTCAGCCTTAAGGGCAAGGTCGCTCTTATCACGGGCGCATCCTACGGAATAGGCTATGCGATAGCAAAGGGAATGGCTGCCGCAGGCGCAACTATCGTTTTCAACGATATCAAGCAGGAGTTTGTTGATAAGGGACTTGCTTCCTATAAGGCAGACGGTATTGACGCTAAGGGCTACGTTTGCGACGTTACCGATGAGGACGCGGTAAACGCAATGGTAGCTAAGATCGAAGAAGAGGTAGGAGTTATCGATATTCTTGTCAACAATGCGGGAATAATCAAGAGAATTCCTATGCACGAGATGAAGGCGTGCGAGTTCCGCCAGGTTATCGACGTTGACCTCAACGCTCCCTTTATCGTATCCAAAGCGGTTCTTCCTTCGATGATGAAGAAGAGAAGCGGTAAGATCATCAATATCTGCTCTATGATGAGTGAGTTCGGAAGAGAGACCGTTTCCGCGTACGCATCCGCAAAGGGCGGACTTAAGATGCTCACAAGAAATATCGCATCCGAGTACGGTCAGTATAATATTCAGTGCAACGGCATCGGCCCCGGCTATATTGCCACTCCTCAGACAGCGCCTCTTCGCGAGCCTCAGGCAGACGGCTCGAAGCACCCCTTCGATAGCTTTATCACCGATACCAAGACTCCCGCAGGCAGATGGGGCGACCCTGCCGATCTCGCAGGCCCTGCGGTATTCCTCGCGTCGGGAGCATCCGATTTTGTAAACGGTCAGATCCTTTACGTAGACGGCGGTATCCAGGCATACTTCGGCAAGCAGCCCTAAGAATAATAATTGAAAGGACTTTAATATGAAGAATTCAAATCAGATAGTAGCGGAAAACCTCGCATGGGTAGAAGAAACCTTTGAGAAGGTAGATAAAAAGCTTCGCAAAATGGCAGTTCGCTCCAAGGGCCTCGCGGCAGACGGAGTTGATGCGAGCGGTATGCATATAAGAGATAAGAAGCCCTCGGGCTGGACCTCGGGATTTTTCGGCGGCCTCAACGCAATGATGTATGAATACACCAAGGCTCCCGAGTATCTTGAGTGCGCAAAGGCTTGCGAGAAGACTCTTGACTCAGCTCTTGCCAATAATGCCTTCGAGCTTCACCACGACGTTGGCTTCCAGTGGCATCTTCTCTCGGGCGCTCTTTACAGAATAACGGGGGATAAGGCTTCAAAAACGAGAAATTTCTATGCGGCAACCACCCTTTCTGCAAGATTTAACGTAGACGGCGGCTACATCACCGCTTGGAACGGCAAGAAGCAGCAGAACTGGACGATCATCGACTGCCTTATGAACCTTCCTCTTCTTTACTGGGCAAGTGAGACAATCGGAGACGACCGCTTCAAGAGAGTAGCAATGGCTCAGGCTGATATGGCTCTTATGGATCACCTTCGTGAGGACGGCTCTATCGTCCATATCGCGGAGCATGACAGAGATACGGGCGAGGTAGTCAATACCTATGCAGGTCAGGGCTCGGCAGTCGGCTCTTCCTGGTCTCGCGGCCAGGCGTGGGCAGTATACGGCTTCACCCTTTCCTATATCCACACGGGCGAGGAGAAGTATCTCAACGCCGCAAAGCAGGTATCCAACTACTTCATCGCAAACTGCTGCGACGATTGGCTTCCCAGAATAGACTTCCGCGCTCCCGCAGAGCCTGTTTACTATGACGCTACCGCAGGCGTTATCGCCGCTTGCGGACTTATCGAGCTTGGCAAGAGACTTCCCGAGAATGAGGGCGGTATGTATATGCACGCGGCTCTTAAGCTTCTTCGCGCTATCTCGGATAACTTCTGCGACTATGACGAGGAGAATGACCACATAGTCGGCTACGGCTCCGTTCGTTATCCTATTCCCGGCACTTATACCGAGCAGCAGGCAGGAGTACATATTTCGATAATTTACGGCGATTACTTCTTCACCGAAGCGCTACTGAAGTTGAAGGGCTCGGAATTCCTTCCTTGGTAATTTCTTAGAAATTTTGGCGCTTTTGCCCGTTTTCGACCAAAGCTCGGCGTAGGTAACTACGCCTTCGGGTCGAAGAACGAACAAAATCACCTAAAATTTCGTTGAAATTATTTTCCACCGGTGATTTGAAAAAAATAGGCAATTTGCCGTTTTGACCAAAGCTCGCTTTATGTAAATAAGGCTTCGGGTCGAAGAACGAACAAAATCACCTAAATTTTCGTCGAAATTATAAATTAAAAAACTAAATACAGAAGAGAGAATGTTTTCGGAACATTATTATTAGTTTGAACCGATTCGTTCTCTCTTTTTTGTTGAACTATGATTGCAATTCGTGCATAATATGTCACCTTCGGCAACGTGATATAAAAAGCCTTCCCCAGTGGGTAGCGAAGCGGCGCGAGGGTATTGAATGACAGTCCGGTGGACTGTCAGACCCCGA
>JAFTQV010000053.1 GCA_017462605.1 Clostridia bacterium
GCAGAATAATGAAAGGAGAAAAGACGAAATATGAAAAATAAGATTTACAATTCTCCCGAAATTACGGTTGAGGTAATGGATAATAAGGATATCATCACTACCTCTGATCCCACGCTTGGAACTACCACCTCAACGGTGGAGTCGGGCGCAGGCTCTTGGGAAGTTCTTTCCTGAGGTTTTGATCCGGCAATAACAATAATTAAATAATAACTAAGGGGCTGAGCCATTCGCTTGATTATAAGCTTTTGACTCAGCCTTTTTTTTCGAGTGTGAAGGAAAGCTACCCTCTCAGTCACCTTCGGTGAGTCGATATATTCACTTTCGCGAAATACCTTCACGAAAGATGAATTCGATATATCTCGCTTTGCTCGATTCGATATGCCTTTCTTAAGAAAGGCTCTATATGTCACCTTCTATGACGTGATATAATACACGTCTTTGGGGGTGCAAGGGGGAATTTGGACACCAAATCCCCCCTTTTTTCTTACCGAGTGCAATCGAAATCATTAATCTGAAATTCGTTTTATTGCAAAATTATTATCTTTTTCAACCTTTATTAATAAGATTTTCATAAAATGGTGGTAAACTATATACCGTGGAAGATACTTAAAAGGAAGAAATGCCGAATGCATTTTATCCGAAGGAGAAGAAAATGAATAGAAAAATATATATTCCTCTTATAGCCATTATGCTTGTATTAAGCATGGTATGTCTTTCCTCGTGCCGTATTGTGGATATCAGCTCGCTTGATAAAGGAAATGACGAAGAAGACGTCGGCGAGAATTATATGACAAAGAAAGAGGTCGAAGAGCTTATATCGGGTATAAAGCCGGGCAATATGACCGTCAACAGCGGCGATAACTACAATATTTCAATATCGCCCGATAACAATCAGAATCTTCTTGCGGCAAGCAAGGGGCTTCTCTCTGCGGTGAGTATCACTTGCTGGTTTGACGTGACCCACAATTCCTATTTCCAGGGCACCATCACGAGCGAGGAAAGCAGCGCGGGCGCAGGCGTCATATATTCTCTCGATAAGGATAAGGGAGACGCTTATATAATCACGAACTACCACGTAGTTTATTATAAGGGCGCGAATACCGCCAACGATATAAGCGATAGGATCAGCGTATTTCTCTACGGTATGGAATATAGCGACTACGCCATTCCCGCAACCTACGTCGGCGGCTCGAAGAACTATGATATAGCCGTCCTTAAGGTATCGGGAAGCGACGTTCTCAGAAGCAGTAACGCCGTGGCGGCAAGCTTTGCCGACTCCAATAAGACGAGCGTCCTCGAAACGGCGATTGCAATAGGTAACCCCGAGGCGAAGGGAATATCGGCAACGGTAGGCTCGGTCAACGTTGATAGCGAGACCATAAGCATGAACAGTGTGGACGGCAGCGGAACTATCGCGCTCCGAGTTCTCAGAATAGACGCGGCGGTCAACGGCGGCAATTCGGGCGGCGGACTTTTCAACGATAAGGGCGAGATAATAGGAATAGTTAACGCCAAAATGTCTGACAGCACGATAGATAATATCGGCTACGCGATCCCCTCGAATATAGCGAAATACGTTGCGGATAATATCATTTATTACGATAATATCTCCGCCTCGTACGACTCTGTCAGAAGAATAATGATAGGCATAAACGTTTCGGTCAAAAACGCCTATACCGTATACGATAAGGATACGGGTAAGGTTCATAAGATGGAAGACGTCGCAGTTCAGTCCGTGACCTCGGGCGGCGCGGCAGACGGTAAGCTTATGGCAGGCGACGTCATCAAGGCGGTGACGGTGGACGGAGTTAAATACGATATCGTCCGAACCTTCAACGTTGTTGACGTTATGCTTACCGTAAGGCAGGATAGCTCCGTCACCTTCCACGTTGAAAGAGGCGGAAGCGCAATGGATATAGAGATAGATATCAGCAAAGTAGAGCCTAAGGATTATTAAAGAAAAGAATAAAGCATCGGAATAGCGATGACCTTGAGTCAAAGCTCTGCCGATGCTTTTTTGTGTTAGTCTTTATATTTCTTTATTTTTTGACTGCTCTTTGCCGATGCTCTCTCGGGGATATTCCCGAATGCTTTTTGAAAAATCTTGAAAAAGCTCCAACGTCTGCGAAGGATAGCCGAAGGGCAACCTCGGTAACCGAAACGTTGCTGCGCGAAAGCAGGGTAGCCGCGTATTTAAAACGCTTACTGTTATAATAAGATATCAGGCTCTCTTTGAATTCATCCTTGAACTTGCGCGATAGAGTGTATTTATTTGCTCCGATTTCTTTTTCAAGATCGTCGAGCGTAATTATCTTATCGTAATTATAGTCTATATACCTTTTGACCTTATCCGCAAGCGAATGCGCTTTCTCTCTTCTTTCATCTATTCCGAAATCGGAGAGCAGAAGCGAAATAATATCCAGAATAGCGATCTTGACAAGGAAAACCTCGGATGCTTCCGCTGCCGCGATGAGTCGGTCAAAGCACGCTTTGTATTTTTCTGGGCTTTTTGGCTTTGATACGTAATGAACGTCATTGCCTTCAAAAATATTTTCCTGTATAAGCTCTGCTTGCCTTTTCGACATTGCATAGCCCGGCCTCTTGTGAAACGACTGCTTTCTGATTATACTGTCGGGAGTGTAAACGGGATCAAAATGAACGAAATAATGCACAAAAGCTCCTTCTGTGACCTTGAAGCTGTTTTCCGTATTCGGTGGAATAAGGATAAGATCGTTTTTTTCTACCGTATAGACTGCGCCGTCGATCGTTATTTCGGCGCTTCCGTCCGCAACGAAAACAAGATCGTAGTCGTATAGATACCTTGACGTGATCTCATACGGCGCGGCGAAGGATTTCAGCGCCGCCCTGCGCACGTAAGGATTAAGTAAATTGATATCCATTGTTATCCCTCTATTTTCTTTGCTCGGTAAGCTCTCGGCGACATGCCAACGCGCGCTTTAAAAAAGCGCGAAAACGTATAAATATCCGCAAAGGAAAGCCGCTCCGATATCTCGGTCACAGAGGCCTCCCCCTCTTCAAGATAGCGCTTTGCAAGCGAAAGGCGCTTTCCGTTATAATAAGCCATAACCCCCTCGCCGTATCTTTCCTTGAACCTGCGCTCAAGGGTAAATTTATTGATGCCGAATTGCTCGCTGAGCATATCCAAGGCGATAGGCTCGCTTGCCGCGCTGTCTATATATTCGCGCACCGCCTCAACTATATCCGCCTCGGGCTTATCACGGTCGCCGAATTGACTGAGGATAAGGTGCAATAGCTTCAGCATCTTGGTTTTGACAACGAGCGAATTATTATTCTGCACCGCCGACTTTATATCGCCGAAGCAGCTGAGAAGCTCATCAAAGTCATTCGGGCGGAAAACGTACGGAATATTCATATCCTCAAAAATGTTTTCCTGAAAAAGAATATGGTTGACCTTCGGCACGCTTTCGGGCGAGTCGTAGGAGATAGTTCTTATCATACTGAATTCGGTATAAACGGGATCAAAATGAATAAAGAATTGGTGGAATTCCCCCGTCTCAACGTGGAAGGAGTGGCGAACGTTCGGCGGCAGAAAGACGGCGTCGCCCGCCTTCGCTATGTAGTCCTCACCCTCGATTTTTATCCTCGCCTCGCCGCCCTCAACGAGCAAAAGATCATAGTCAAAAAGATATCTCTCTTTCGTGGAGTGCGGAGCCTCGAAGCTTCGCCGAGTTATTCTTCTGACGTAAGGGTTAAGCATATTTATATCCATAATGATCTCCGCCATTTATCTTTTCTTGACTTATATTATAGCGGATTTTCTTATAAAAGTCAAGAATTGCTAAATTATTTGCCAATAATATCTATTGGAAAAAATGAAACATATGCTGTATACTTATTATAGGTGTAAGATTTTTTATACTATTTCACTAAAAACGGAGGCAAAGAAATGAAAAGCAGAAAAATTATACTCGCGATATCGCTGGTACTTCTCTTTTCGGCGGTATTTACCGTCCTCGGATATGCGCTCGGACTTGATAGCGCAAATGACGGACTGACGGTAAGAGCGCAGGATGAGAGTGGTTACGACCTTCCTGCAAAAAACGCACAGATCGTGACGGACTACCCCGCAGATCAGTATAAGTTATCCAAGAAGCTCAGCGCTATACCTGAGACGCTCGAGGCATGGGTGCTGATCCCCGCAAGCGTAGGTACCTCAAGCGCAGGTCCGATTTTGGGTAACTATTCTTTCGATAATTCTTACGGAGAAGCTTTCCTCAACTATGAGATAGCTTCGGGCAGGCACCCGAGAATTTGGTGGGGAGACGAGTTTGCGAAGAACCACTATGATATTACCTTCGAGGGCGTAACTGTACCTCTCGATACGTGGACTCACGTTACCTTTGTCTATGATAATGATAACGGCAAGGTTTCATGCTACCTCAACGGAGAGCTTGCTGAGGAAAAGTATTTCTACCCCGCTATGGACGAAGGCGTACTTGACTATCGGTTTGTACTCTGCGGTGATCAGCGTATGGCTAATTCAAATTATTTCAAGGGCGCGCTCCAGGACGTAGCCATATTCTCGGACGTCCGTTCCGCCACCGAGATAAAGAGTGATTACAACGGTGTATCAAAAACCGAGGAAGACCTTCTTTGCTACTATGATATAGATGCCGATGATATCGGAAAGAATATCAAGGACGAGACCGGAAACGGCAACGATATAATATACAGCAAGACCTGGCTTTCCGAATCTGAGATGCAGGCGATCCGAGATAGCCGTACGGACTTTGAGGCAGACTATTCCTTCGCGGTCTTCGGCGATACTCAGATGATGACCCACTATTACGCAAATACTCTTGATCCTATGTATCAGTGGGTAGTGGATAATAAAGAAGAAAAGAAGATCGTTTATTCCATAGGACTCGGAGATATCACCAATAAAAACGGAAGTATCAAGTTCTCGAAGGATGAGAACGGAAATTGGATATGGGCGGATAACGGAGAGTATGACGAATGGGACGTCGCAAAGCAGGCGATCTCTATACTCAACGGCAAGATTCCCTACTCCCTCGTTCGCGGAAATCACGATATAACCAGTAGCTTGGATACCTTCAATCAGACCTTCTACGACGTTGAATACTTCACCTCGCAGTTTGAGGGCGAGAAGGGCGGCAAGTACACCGACCTTAAGGATGCGAACGGCAATAATCTTAAGGACCCCGTTACAGGAGATAAGGGAGCTGACGTAAATTACGTATCCTACGCCAATACCTGGTGCAAATACGACTTTAAGTATGATGAGAAAGGCGAGGAAAAGACTGTCAGCTACCTTTTCGTCAACCTTGACTACGGAGCAAGCGACGAGGTTCTCGCTTGGGCATCGGACGTTATCGAGGCTCACCCCGATCATAAGGTCATCGTAAGTACGCACTGCTATCTCTTTGCGGACGCGACCACTGAGGACGCGGGCGACTCTACTCCCCCCTCTATTATGAGAGACTTTATGAATAACGGCGACGATATGTGGAGAGAGTTTGTCTCGAAGCATAAAAATATCGAGATGGTCCTTTCGGGACACATAACTCAGAATGAGATCGTATATTCGCGCACCAATGCTTATTTTGAAGACGGTACGGTAAATACCGTTACCGAAATGCTCATCAACCCCCAGGGCTTTGATTACAGACTTCGCTCGGGAATGGTGGCTATCCTCTCCTTTGACGAGAGCGCAAAGAAAATGGCGGTGGAATACTATTCTCCCACAAGAGATGCGTACTATATGACCGCAAGCCAGTTTGTTATCGACCTTAACAAAAGCGGAAACGATCCCCTCGAAGAGGCTTGGGACGGCACTACCATGACTGCTCCCGAGGGCGAGGGCACCGAGGGCGATCCCTACCTTGTCAATAGCCCCGCAAACCTTCTCTGGATGTCCAAGAAGATAATCGATAACGGCGGAGTGGCTTTCGCAGGAAAATACTTCAAGCAGACCGCTGATATCGATCTTGACGGCAAGGCTATACAGTCTATCGGCTACTACTACCTTGACCGCGACCATATGTCCGCATTCGCGGGATATTACGACGGCAACGGCAAGGTGATAAAGAACGGTACTATCGCTTCCGTTCTCGGAGATCACAATTTTGAGACCTATTACGGCCACGGACTTTTCGGCGCGATATACGGCGCTGTTATCGAGGACGTCACGCTTGAAAACGTTGAAGTTGTCGGCAGAGGCGTCACGGGTGCTATTGTCGGTATCGCGGCAGCTCCCGAGGCTACTGAGAGCGGTATATTCGAAGGCTTTAATATTGTTTCGGGATGTACTGTCAAAGACTCTGTAAAGATAGTGACTACCCTCCCCGAGGGAACGTATACCGCGACAGAGCTTTCCGATAGCCCCTTCAAGGCGGGCAGAGTCGGCGGCGCGGTCGGTGTCGCTATGGGCGCTCTTATCGAGGGCACCGTATGCGAAGCGGATATCAAGCTTGGCGGCGATTTCACTATCGCGGGCGGTATCGTTGCTTCTGCGGGACTTGATACTACCGTTGCGAATTCCGCATTCAAGGGCAGTATCACTTACGTTGATAGCAAAGAGACCTCTATCGGCGGTATCGTCGGTATAGCTTCTCCCTCTGCTGAGACAGAGGATGCTTTCGGCAACTCCGTCACGGCGCTCGGCGCTCTTAACGTCAGCTCCTCTTATACCGTGTCCGGCACCGTTATCGGTAAGGCACCCTCGGATGATATCTATACCGAGACCGATTGCTATACCGAGGCGAATGCCGATATAGACACCGCAATAGCGGAGATAGCTGCAAGAGGCGCAAAAAAGGTATGGCTTATCGGCAGCGACGCTCCCGCGGCTTCGCTTCGTGGCGCGGATAAGTATCTTGACACATCGGCAGGTATATATTACTATTATACAGATGCATGGGCGCAGGCAGGAAATCTCGCCTTTGATTCGTCCTCTCTTGAAACTCCTTATGGTACCATTTCATCATCGGATGCGGCAAGTCCGATAGTCGTATTTGAGTATAAGAACGGCAAGTGGAACTTTGTTGATGGCTTCGGAACGCTTGCCGAGGCTACCGAGTCCGCAAGATCCAAGTGCGGATCAAGCACCTCTGCAAAAGCTGCGGTATACGTTCGTACCGATATAGTATCGCAGACCAAGGTATCGGATAATACAAACTGGAGCATAGGAACTATAATCTTTGACCTCGGCGGTAATAAAATAACTCAGGAATATGATTATCTTTTCCCTGCGGTTGCAAAGTTCGGCTCCAGTACCGAAAACAACGTAGATCTTTATACCTCTGCAGGTTATTACGTTGTAAAGAACGGATCGATCGAGGTCGGCGGCGATGGACTCTTTAATATCAAGGCATATGGCGAAATGTATAATAAGATCGCAAACTCCGATAGATATAAGACTCTGAATTATACCTTTGCCGATATTGATTTCAGCGTCAAACAGGGCGCAACCTTCGATAGCCTTTTCGGTGAGATCAAGGATGACTCAACGGTGGGCATCGTAGACGATACCGAATATTCCGCGACAGAGGCTGAAAAGATGGCTCTTAACGTCACGTTGGACGATAACTGCACCTTCGATCTTACGAATGCAAAAGACGGAGTTATTCTCTTTAATGCCAACGATACGAAGTATACCGGAAAACCCTCGGGCGCAAGCTATTATTATACAAACACTATAGTTAAGTATAATGTCGGCGCGGTAAGCGTCAAGGCGGCAAGCGCGGACTTTACCTGGTATGAGGTCAACGAAGCAAACGGCTCGTCTGTTGAATTTTCGATAGACAATAACGGAAACGGCGTGACCCTCACCGTTCCCTCAACGGTAACACCGGCAACTGCGGTAGACCTTCCCTGCTCCGACGGCTTCGCTTATGCTCTCAAGCAGAGATCATCGGATAGCGAAGCAGGTACCGTAACATACGGACTTGCGACTCTTGACACGCCATACGGAAATATTCCGGAAGACTATCAGGATGCGAGTCTCTACCCCATAGTCACCTTTAAAAAGACGGAGAACGGCGCGTGGCAGTTCAACAAGGCATATAAGGATGACACCGAAAACGGCGCGTTTTATGATGCGTTACTCTCCGATTCAAGGTCCGCAACCGATCCTACCATGACCTATGCGGTCTATATAAGAGCAGACCTTGAGACAACTCTTCCTTCGGGCAATATGTGCTGGAACGTGGCAAGGACCATTATAAATCTTGGCGGCAAGACTCTGACTCCAAAAGCTCAATTCCTTCCGGCGCAGGCAAAGTATTCCGCTAGCCAGTATAATGCGGGCGCGGCAGGTCTTCCCGCAACATGGGAGATCACAAACGGCACGATAGTCCTCGGTAAGAACGGAAACTACGGACTTCTTAAAATGGATATGCTTGGGGGAGCAGGAAGCGGAGACAGATACTACGCAACCACCGATGCCGAAAACTACAAGACCTTTAACTATAACTTTAAGAAGATAAATTTCGTCATTTCGAAAGGCTCTACGATCAACTCTATAACAGGCACTTACACTGAAAGCACAAACGTTGGTCTCGATGCTCCTCTGAACGTCAGCGATATGCTGAAAAAGGATAAGTATTACGATGCCTCAAAGGCGCTTGATGAGAGCGGAAAATACGTTTATAACAACGGATATCCCAACAAGAAAATGGGTGTCAATATCTCCTATGACGATGACTGCACCTTTGATATCAGCGGCGCCGCAGCAACGGCATCTAACCCGTTGAACCTCTTCAACGCAAACGATTCGAAATATACGGGCAAGCCTGCGGATGCAAGCTATTACTATACGAATACGATAGTAAATATCACGGTAGGAGCAGTTGAGATAACTACCGGCAGCGCAAACTATAAGTGGTATTCTTGCAACTCGAAAAACGGCTCTTCCGTCACCTTCCTTAAGAATGCGAATGGAGAGTACGCGACCGTTGTGTCCGCGTCTGATCCCGTAGGCACCAACGTTCCTGCGGTGGGCGGAGACGTTATTTCTCCTATGTATATTTCCGATGGACTCTACCGCTTTACCACGGTAAAAACCGATGTGTACGGAGATATCAGCGATAGCTACAAGGCCTATAAGTACATAGTAATGCTTAAGAATGAGGACGGAACTTATACTCAGTCTGCGGGATACAATTCTTATGCTTCCGCATACAACAAAGCGAGGGGCTTGTGCTACAGTACCGTTGGAGAAACGGCGGTCATATACTTCAGAGCAGATGCCGTGGCAGACGGCGTTAACACTAATTTTCTTCAGGCAAACGGAAAGATAATTTTCGATCTGAACGGATTTACTCTTTCCGAGGCCGAGGGCAAGCCCTTATTCCGCTTATATGCGAAGGCTATTACGATCGGAGATAAACTCACAGTATATCCGCTTGAGGTCATAGTTAAGGACGGTAACATCAAGGTTGGATACTGTGACGGAATGTTTGACGAGATCTGCGCGTACGGTAAAGACGGAGCTTATTGCGATACCGTAACAGATGATAATTACAAAGTTGCAACCTTCAATTTTGAAAACGTTAAATTCTCTATGTTTGAGAATTCGACCGCTACCTCCTTCTTCAAATATATCGATAGCGCGACCAATACAAAGAAGGTCAGCAACATGGGTCTCAACGTTAACTTCAACTCAGACTGCGTGATCGATATAACCAATGCTCCCGAAGGATTTGTTCTCTTCGACGCGCACGATGACAGCACAAGTGATAATTTCGGCACATATTATTCAACAAACTCCATTGTCGAAATCAGTGTTTTTGGCTGCGATGTGATCGCAGGAGATAGAAGCTTCAAGCTTTATGAGGTGGCAGACAACGGCTCGTCCGTAGTATTCGAAAAGGGCGAGGACGGTAAGTATTTCACTCTCACTCTTCCCGAGGGCGTGGATCTTCCTATAGCATCGGTCAACGGCGGCGAGCATGTAGGCGAGCTTGTATTCGTGAAGCTCTCGTCGGCAAGCGATAGCGTGACCTACACCTTGATGCCCGATAGCATTAATAACTTCGCTCCCAAGTCCAATCTCACTCTTGAAACGGGCTTTGTCTACAATATCTATATCCCCGAGACCTCGCTTCTTACCTCTCTTAAGATAAACGGCGAAGAGATAGACGCATCGGCTCTCCCGATAGAGAATATAGACGGCAAGGACTACCGTAAGTTCACAGCAAGATTTATCTCGTATAAGTCTGTTGCGGATATCACAGTCGAAGCGACTCTCACCGACGGCGATAATAGCTATAAGGCAAGCTTCGCTCTCTCCATACTCAGCTATGCCGAGTCTATCCTTGACGGCAGATATACCGAAGAGGAAAAGACTCTTGCGAAGTATATGCTTGCATATGCAAGAGCAACCTACACCTACTTTACGGATAAGGTAACA
>JAFTQV010000054.1 GCA_017462605.1 Clostridia bacterium
TCTTGATAAAGGTAAGCTCGCCGCCGTTGACCGTGTAATCGGGGAGAGTCACGCTATCGGCAAGTGTAAGCTTTATATACTCGCCCGAACCGTTCTTCGCAAATGTAATGCTATCATCCTTTGTGGTTATAAAGTATGAAAGAGCGTATTTATTAGTAGAATTACCTGCATAATCTATTGCAAATACTGCCTGTGTGCTTGCAATAATTTTTCCGCCTGCAATCGTTGCTTCTATTACACGCGCGTTGCCCGAAGCAAACATATAAGATCCAGACGGTGCGCCCGTATAATCGAATGTGCAGTCGGTAAGAGTAGTTTTTACCTTACTTGTTCCGGAAGTAATACTTGCTGTACTTATTACTGCGAATTTGGATTTACTATTAGATGCTATGCTGAAATCAACTCCGACAAAATCTATCGGGTAAGTTACGGATATCGAAGGGGTCTTATCTCCATCCAATCTTACAATCGATGCGTTAGCACTGGATGTATTATAAAGGATAAAGCTTCCGTTCTTTACAGTAATGCTTCCAAAGGTAGAACTCTTTGTAGAATCCTTTAAGCTTGCTCCGCTGCAAAGCTGAAGGAAAATATTAACCGAGGTAACAGTATATCCGCCAAGGTCGATGGTTACGTTGTTGTAATAATCGGTTATATTTCCTGTTGCAGTATTATGAGTAAATGCTTTTCTGAAGAGTATTACCGAATCTGCGCCGTCAACAAGAGAGTCGCTTCCGGCAAGAAGTCCCGCAGCCTTCGCCGCTGCGGCAAAGGTCGTATATCCGCCGACAAATGTTTTATCCGCCTTGAAGAGAAGAATAGGATAATTATCCGCATAAGTATACTCAGCAGGAATATTACCGTATGCGTGCTTCTCAACGATCTCGTATACGTCGTAGCCGCCTTCGGTCTTCGAATATGCAAGCTCAAGGCTACCAATTTTAGAGGTGGGAGCTGCAGTTCCTTCGGTTAAAAGCAGAGTGTTGCCTTTGCCAAAGGTGAGCTCGTCGTCAGATTGATTATTTGCATAATTTTTATAGAAGGCAATACCTTGTAATTTACTTGAAGAAGCGCTGTCTACCAGTGTAAAGTTACTATAACTGCCTGCTTTGAACGTACAATTAATAATAGTTGCATCTATCGATCCATTGCCGCCGGAAGCAAAGAGATATTTTCCGCTGGCGTGCGCAGAGCCCGAGTAATCAAACACGCAATCGGTAAATGTGGATTTTACACCAATGCTTGCGCTGCAGTTGCTTCCCCCCGCCGTACTTATAGCCGCATAGGGCGCAGAAATGCTTTCAATCAGAATATTCTCAAAATCTATTGAATATACGCCGGACTTTTTCGATTGCAATCTTATGATCGAAGTAGAGTTACCGCCCGCTACGGTGAAGGTTCCGTTCTTTACGACGATATTTCCCGCCGCAAGAGTACCATTGCCTGTGCTTAAAAGATACAAGAATCCGTAGACGTTTGATTTTATATTAAGCTTATTTCCTCCAAGATCAATAACTACGTTAGTTGAAAAAGCGTCTATCGGTACGTTGCTCGCAACGTCATATTCAGCTCTGAAAAGGATTACGTAATCACCTGTTTTAGAGCTATCCGTAAGACCTGCCGCAGCTGCCGCATCGGCAAAGGTTGAGTATCCGCCAACGAAGGCATATCCTGTCGCAGCGGTTGCATCGGCAACAAAAACTACGACCGCATCCGACTTGTTAGCATCCGGAATAACGCCGTAATCGGTAATACGGATGGGATCTATTGCAGCTTCTCCAAGCTGATAGATATCGTTGCCTTCGCTCGTGCTTATATAGACGAATTCAAGATCTCCGTTATTGTATTTCGCGGTATGAGCCGCAGTTCCTTCCGTGAGATGAAGCGCGGTGTAATTGCCGGAACTGTTTTTCTCAAAAATCAAAGTATCGTCATTTGTTGTTACATAGTAAGTAAGCGAGAAGGCATTGTTTGATCCCGCTATGATCTTACCGCCTCGAACAGTCGCATTGATAGCTCGCGCATTTCCCGAAGCAAACATATATGTAGCCGAGGGTGCGCCCGTGTAATCAAAAGTGCAATCGGTAAGGATAACGTTTACCTCGCTTTTGCCCGAGGTGATAGATGCGGTGCTTACTACCGCAAACTTCGAGCTGCTATTCGAAGCTACCTTAAACGTCACTTCCTCGAAATCTATTGGGTAGATAGCATCATCGTTTGCGGTCTTCGCTCCATCAAGCCTTATCGGTGAGAAATCCTTTCCTGTGCTTGAGAGAAGGAAGGTTCCGTTCTTGACGGTAATTTTTCCGAAGGTCGAGCCGCGCTCGGGATATTTAAGATCCGCTCCGCTATAAAGAGGAAGGAAGCTATTGCCCGATAACGTTACCGTCTTGCCGCCAAGATCGATAACGACGTTATTGTAATAATCTGCGAGGGTGACCATATTCGCAAGCTGAGTATAATCATCTCTGAAAAGAATAACCGCATTCTCATCGCCGACCGCAGATCCGTATCCACCCGCAAGTCCCGCAGCCGATGCCGCCTCGCTGAAGCTTGCAAAGCCCGAGACGAAGGTACCGTCCGCCTTAAAGAGCAGAATAGGATACTGATCCGCATAAGTATACTCTGCGGGAATAATACCGTAATCGGTTTTCTCAACTATCTCATATAAGTCGTAGCTGCCCTCGGTCTTGGTCTTCAAGAACTCAAGACTGCCTGTTTTTGAAGTAGGTGTTGCAGTTCCGGCAGGTAAAGCAAGGACATTGCCCTTTCCGACTGTGAGAGTATCGTTTGTCGTACCGCCGTAAAATGCCAGACCTTGCTTTGTATTTGAGCTGTCAACCAGAGTAAACGTGCTTGCTTTTGCCGTCATTTTGCAATCGATTATAGTAGCATTTATCGAAGCTCCGCCTCCCGATGCAAGCATATAGCAAGCGGTAAGGCTGGTTGATGAAAAGTCAAATTCGCAGTTGGAAAATACCGAATAAAGCGTATGAGCAGCTCCGCTTGAACCGGCAGTGCTGATCACGGGATAATTAATAGCCGCCGGAATAAACTTTATATTATCAAAATTTATATGATATATTCCGTTCGCACCATTCATTCTGACAACAGAGCTTGCCGTATGTCCCTTTTCGTAGTTAAAGGTTCCGTTCTTAATCGTTATAGTTCCAAATTCATTTGCAGCACTGGCACTATTCAGCGCTATGAAGCTGAGATTGCTATTCGCTACCGAGTCAGAACTGTGTATAGTAACTATATTTCCGCCAAGATCTATTGTTACGTTGTTATAGTAATTGTATACAGGATTAATAGTGGTCGTCAGCGCGCGATCGCTTCTCAAAAGGATCACGTAGTCATCGCCCTTTGAGGTTCCGCAAAGTCCTGCTTCTTTAGCTGAAGCGGCAAGCGTTGCATATCCGCCAACGAAGGTATAACCTGTAACGGACTCCGCGTCCTCTTTGAAAAGAACGATAACGTCCGAAGCATTTGCATCGGGGATCATTCCGTACTCGGTCGCAAGAGCCTTCTCGGCAAGAGGATAAACCGTATTATCTCCGGAAGTTACTCCGCTCGCTGTGTCTATTGCATAAAGCTTGCCTTCGGCATTCGGATAAACGTATCCCAAGGGAGCAACCGACGTGGGAAGAGTGACGGTGGGATAGCTTCCTTCAAGCTCACCTACGGTGACTTTATCTTCGCTTCCCGCAATATAAAGCGTGAAATTCGCAGCTTCGGAAATAATATTTCCGCCATTTATACTTGCTGTGACTATAGCTTCCTGAGACTCACTTCCCGAGAAACGCATCATAACGCCCGAATTCGCGCCGAAGTCGAAGGTGCATCCGCTGAATACGATATCTGCGGTAAGACCCGATGTAAGAGTATCGGCAGAGCCTTCGGTAACGTCAACGGCAATTGCGCTTGCTCTTCCGTTCACCGTATCACGGAAGGTCACGTTTTCAAACGTGATGCTATAAGGCTTTTCCTTATTCGATGATGCCGTATAATCGAGATTAAAGGGTGAAAAATCGCCTGAAGAATAAACCGTTCCGTTCTTGACGGTGATATCGGTAGAATAAACGTCAGCGCTGTCTGAGGTGATATCAAGTATTGCCGCTCTCGTTCCTCTTACCATAGTTTTTCCGCCAAGATCGAGAATAAAGCTTCCGCCAAAGCTTGCGGGTGCATTCGTCTCATCGGTGGGAAGAGTTGCGTAATCTTTTCTTAAAAGAAGCGCAAACACATTCTCGCTCTCCTCAGCGGGAACTTCGGCAAGAGCTGCTCCGTAATACTCATACGCGCCGACAAAGCTTCCGTTTTTAAAGAGCGCAAAGGGATATTTATCGCTGTCGCTATACTCGGCAGGGATAGCTCCGTATTCGGTCTCTACCGCATCGCCTGTATAAGCTGTATCCACGTTAAGGATAACGTTCTCGCCTGCCATTGTGAAGGTATATACTCCATTCGTGGGAGGGATATCAGAGGCTTCTCCGCCGCCGACGGACATCGTTACGCCGTTTACGGTATAGCCTTCCTTAGGAATAATGGTTATATTGACCGCTTCGCTCGCGCTCTTGATTCCGCCGCCGAGAGCTTCAAATCCCTCTCCATTTATGCTGACAGTGTTCGAAGACGTCATACCGAGAACCTTTTCAACTATCTTCTTGCCAAAGAAGTTATAGGTATTCGCATTGAAATGCCAGCCGTCTATATATCCGAATTTCTCATACGCCTGATACTCGCTGACTGTGATAACGTCAACGTGATCGTCTGCCTCGGCAACTGCAGCCTGAGCTTCATTTACCGTAGCGAGAGCCGCATACTGAGTAGCGTCCGCGGGATTTCTCAAAACGTTGCCGCAGATAAAGGGCATCTCAGACTGATCTTCGCCTGTGATCTCTGTAAGTTCTTCCCTTACGTCCTTGATAAGGCAGGTGAGAAGCTTTTCGTAAGCTGCGGCATACTCTGCCTTCATGCCCTCATTCTCGCCCTGCATCCACCACATTCCGCGGATGATGGGGGTATAGCCTTCCGCCTTAAGCTTTGCAATAGCCTCTGTCACGGTATCAACGAAAAGCTGATACAAAGCACCCGTATTTGCATTTGAGGTATCAATTCCTTCCGACTCAACGTATGAAGGCGGCGTCCAGGTCTTCGCGTTGTCGTTTGAATTTGTTGCTCCCGTGGGATAAAGATAAGTTCCGCCGTAAGCGAACTTAACTATCGCATTCATCTCACCCGTATCGGCAAGCGCCTTTGCGATACCGATCTCAGCTCCCGATCTCATCTGATAATTTCCGTTTGGATCGACCGATCTGCCAAGACCGAGAGTCGTGGGAACAAAACCTTCCTCATTGTACTTCCAAGCCTCGTGATTTCCGTAGTAAAGCACGTTGTCAAAGCCTGTGTAGTACCTTTCATCTTCTTTGGCATCATCGGGTACGTCCGTTGCATATCCAACGGCGTTTGACTGACCGCCGATCAGCCAAACGTTGATAGTTTTTCCGTTTTCGATGGTGCTTACCTCCTCTGCTCCAAGTACTACCGAAAAGCAAAGGATGAGGAGCGAAAGCATAATGACGAGCGCCAAAGCTCCTCCAATAGCTCTTCTTGCGGTTTTCATAATTGATCTCCTTTTTTTCGCTCCGCTTCGCAGAGCGTAGTTTTATTAGTATAATGCTATTATTTATTTACATTTAATAGGTTAACTTTAAAAGATCATTCTGCTTTTTCTGAAATAACATACTGTCTATACTCCGACGCGGATCTGCAGTAATTATAGAATTTCTCTATAAGATCCACGAGATTCTGCTTATCCTCGCCGACGTATTCATCGGATACGGCATAATCGTAGTAGGTAATTATATTATAGCTGCCTGACTTGCCGTCGGACGTCTTATACGTTATGTTTTCTATCATCTGATATGCGTATACCGATATATCCACGTACTCGCACACCTCGCCCTTGTAAAGCGTTTCTCCCGATTCAGCCACCGCTCTGTTAAAGGTATAATCCTCCGCGCTTCCCGTAAGATAAAGCCTTACCGTAGGCGTTGAATCGAGAATAAAGGTTGCCGCGCGAAGCCCTTCCCCAATATCCGCTGTGCTAACGGATGCCGAGAATTCTCTTTCATAGCTACCGATGATCTCATCTATCCTGCTATACGCCTCGTCCTTATTCTCCGCTTCATTGAAATAGGTGTAAGCACTTCTTACGTATGCGAGCATATCCTTCGCGAGAGTCTTCTCTTTTTCGCTGTATTCACCGTTTATGACCGTCTCGGCATAATCGGGAACAGAAAGACCAAAGCTTCCCATAAGCTCATCGCCACCGTCCTTCAGAGTGACTGTAAGCAACAAAGTCTTTGCCGCTTCGAATGATTTTAAATGGCGTTTGATAACGTAATAGCCTTCATCATTGGGAGTAATAGCATCGATATTAACAGGATCGCCCTCGAGCATGATCGACTTTAACGTGCTTCGCGCAGGAACGTAAACGTTGAGAACAAGATCAGATTCGAGAGAAATGCTCGTTTTCGGATCAAAGCTCTCTATAAGAGATGAAGGAACAAGCTTATATAAAACGCTCTCACCGTCCACGCCACTCTTTACAAACGTAAGATCGCCGCCGTTGACTGTCATATTGGAAAGCGAAGCGCCCAAGGGTGCGCGGAGAGTTGTATACTTTCCCTCTTCATCGGTTGAAAATACCAGCGAATCATTGCCGTCGCTTTCCTCTAATATGCGCGAATATGAATCACAGACAATGCTACCGCCGTTGATCTTAACGTTAAATCTTGTTCCCGCGTCTGAATTATAGCACATTCCGAGCATCACGCTGTCCTTATGCGCTCCGCTGTAATCGAATATGCAATCGGTAAGCTCAAGATCAAGCTTTAAATATGAGGTGCAGGCAGGTGCCCACGTGCGGGCTACTGCGTAAAGCTTTTCCGCGCCCGGAGCTGTGAACTTAACGTTTTCAACGTTTACCTTGTAGTTTACAGGGGCTGCTACGTTTTTTCCACCCGAAAAACATATCGGAGCCGTCGTTGCCGTCTTATTAATGAAGGTGCCATTCTTTACGGTAACAGTACCGTACGTCACGCTTGAGGTATTGCTGTAAACATACAAGCTTAAGAAATTCTTTCCATCAAGAGTAACTGTATTTCCGCCAAGATCTATTATTACGTCATTATAGAAGCTATGGCTATTTCCGTCTCCGAGATTGGTATTGTGAGTGATATTCTTTCTTATCAGGATAATGCTGTCGACACCCTTGCCCGTATTCGTCGATTTGGCAATTATTCCGACGGAATCTACGGCTGCGGCATAAGTTTCATAAGCTCCGAGGAAGCCATTATTCATATCAAATACCGCAACGGGGTGATCCTTGTATGCAAACGGGATATCACCGTATTCCGTTTTGATCGGTTCAGGCTCTGTGATCTCACCTACATAAGCGATCTCAGCCTCGGCAAGCTGAAGTCTGTAATGATCGTTCGACTGACCGTCGTTATAAGCAGGAATGCCGAGCTTGGTCACCGTAAGCTTAACGTATCTTGCGCTCGTCTCTTCGAAAGAATAGCATTGCTGCTTGAATCTCGGATTATCGGCATCTGTGACGGTAAGCACCGTTTTATATACCGAGCCGTCCGAGCTGACAGATACCGTAAAATCGGTCGGGAAATTACTGCTGAGCGAGGAATCCTGCGCCCAGGAATCGGTTCTCGGGAAAAGAGATATCTGATTTATAGTCTCCGCAACACCAAGATCAAAGGTTATCACGCATGGAGAGGCGCTTATATCGGGGTTTGTCACGTATCCCGTTGAATAACCGAGAGATGCTCCCGAGGATATTCTCTTTCCGTCTTTAAGATTATCGATATACCACGTATCGTTATTTGCGCTCGACTTGTTTGACGTGACCGATGAAACGGTCTTTTTATTGACTGTATCCTTTTCTTTTACGGATATGGAAACGTCGACCCTATCGTTCATAATAACGGTGATCTCAGCTTCATCCGCGCCACCGATACTAACGGAATAATTATCTGCCGAAGTGGGTATAGCCGAGATCTTGATCTCTCTGCCTTGGGCGTATGATCCTGTGAAAGGAAGAGATACGAGAGTGCCGTCAACGAAAACACTCACGGCATATCCTGCCATTTCCGTATCATCCGCCGTGATGCTCAGAAGATTATTCTTTACAGGCTCTTTTTCAAATATGAAGGTTATATTCATATCCGCCGCAGGGGTGTACGTCCTCGTAACGGCTGATGAGGTTGTAATGCTCTCGGGAATGCTACCCGTTATAGCTACGAGTCTGTAGCCCTCGCTCGGCGCAGCAGTTACCGAAATGCTCTCGCCCGAAAGCACAGGCGCGCTCCAAGCCGATCCGGCAGACGAGCCGTTTACGGTAAGGCTTCCGCCCTCGGTCGCATTAAACGTAACGTTATTGCTTTCGCCCTCGGATGCCGTGTTTTCTATCGCCTTAAAAGTATAAGTACCCGATGGAACCGAGAATGCTATGAAATCCGTGTCTTCTGCTTCATAGTAAATATTTGTTGGCATATTTGCGCCGATCTGCGCTCCGCCCGCATATATTACGCTTGAACCTAAAAGGATCTTTGTGTCATTTTCAAGCCTTGGAACGTATATAAGAGCTTCCGATACGCCTCTGGGAACGGTAACTGCCAAAACGACCTCGTTATCGCTCCTTGATACGCTAAGCTCTATTCTTCCGCTCGCTCTTTCAACCGCTGCCGAAAGAGAGGTCAGCGAGCCGAGCTGAGGTCTTATCCTGATGCTTTCAAACGCAGGCGATATAGGTGCGATACCTGCATTATACATATAAAGCATAGAGATCGGAGCGCCAGTCCATGCGTGGTTCTTAGTCTCGTCTCCGCCGTAGAGTGTCTGATTGAGCCAGATCTCGGGAAGGGTTGGATATCCGTCCTCAAGGAGGGGGCTGAAGCGTTCAAGAGTCCTTGCGAGAGCTTCATCGTCCGCTCCCATCATATACATTGCCTCAAGCACGTATTTTTCCATATAAGGGCCTGAATTGTATGTATTCTTAAGAACATTCAGTACACCCTCATAGCGAGTGGGATCGGCAAGACCCGTGTATATAGCCATAGCATTTGCTCTATCGTCTGCCAGGGTATTATCCGTCTCATTATAGTAAGCGTTTCTCTCTTCATTCCAGTAAAGAGTATCAAAGCTATTCTCAATCTTGGTCATTCTGCCTTCGAGAAGCTCGATATCCTCGGCACTTGCGCCCGAGCCTTCAAGCTTTGCAATATTGAGGACCGCCTTAAGCGCCTCGTAGTACCAGCAGTTTTCTATAATGACCGTATCGGGGTGGCTTCCCCAGTCGTACCAATTCCAGTTTCCGTCTCTGTGAGTAATAACTCCGCTATCCGAAACGTCCCAGAGCTTAAGGTAATTCAAAAGGACGGGATACGATTCTGTAACAAGCTCCTTATCTCCGTAGTACATATAATACTGCCAGAAGGAGTGAACTCCCGCAAGAGACTGCATAGGCAATTCAAGATCAGGTCTTCCGAGCGCGATCTTCGAGGGGATCGCTCCGTTCTTCTGCACGAAGCCTATCGCCTGAGTCAAGGTCTTTTTATAAAGGAGAGCCGCGTTATCATCAAGCGCATATGCCGCCTGCTGCATATTTATGACCGCATCTCCGAGCCACTGGGTTCTCTCTCGGTCGGGGCAGTCCATATAGCTGTCTCTCATACAAACGATGAGAGTATCATAGGCTTCCTTATATAATTTATTAAGAGTTTCGCTATCTGTTGTGACAGAGCCTGTCGCTTCGGTATCGTATCCCGATCTTCTGAAGCCAAGCTCAAGCACCTCAACGCCTTTCGGTACTGTGAAGGTTATCTTATAGCCGTTCATCCAGCCGAGAGCTTCCCAGCTCTGCTCACCTGCTTTTGTTATGTACTGATGCGCAATTGACGAAGACGTTCCTTTGTTCCATGAATCACTGACCATGCTGATAAGCTCGCCGCCTGTAGCGCTTTTAACCTTGATATAAGGCGTACCCTGAATATTAGTTTCGTTAGTTATAACGTAAGTATCGTAGAATTTTCCGTCGTTAATAGCGGCGCGGCAGTTACGGATAGCAATATAAGACTTGCCGTTTGCATCGACCGAAACCGTATTGTAAGCTGTTGTGACAGAGGCGTTTTCCTGAGCAAGCAAGGAAATTCTCGATGCGCTGTCACCGGACTCTAAATTCTCAATTCCGGCATTGTAAAGCTCTGTGCCGCTTGTATCGGTGACCTTCAAGGAATAGAGATTTATAAGCTCGTTTCTGTCCTGCCTGAAGCCTATTGTGCTTCCTTCTCTCGCGAGCTCCGTACATTCTATTGTACCAACGAGATATCCGTTAAAATACGTATTAATTGCGTCTGCAGTAACCTCGATCTTAACGGTATGCTTCGTATTGTATCTGTAATCATAAGAGCCCGAAAGATATACGCTCTTACCTACCTCGGTTGAGGTAAGGTCGTTAGTGGTGGTTGACCAAGCACCGGAAAGTCTCTTATGCGGCTTGAAGCGCAAGCCATCAAATTTTTTGGATGGTTGGGCAAAGCCTATCTGAGGCATATAGAAGTTTTCTGCGTCTGCAACGCATACGCAAAGACCGATCGCAGCATCCGCAGAACCGCCGCCTCCCGAATAAGAGGTAGAGGGCTCTGCTACTATAATTTCCGCCTCGACCGTGTACGTATCGGGGAGAGAAAGGGGCGCAAAGACGTAGCCTTCCTCGCTGACCGTCCAGTCATCCGCCGTGTATTTCTTAAGCTCGTCAACCTTTATAGCGGGGATAGAGCGAAGCACGAGCTTCGTTCTCGGATCGGTGTCCTGATAATATACTCCGCTCACATTTCCGGAGTCGTCATATATTCTGTTGGTTCTGATCTTTTCGTCCTGAATGACCGCGTTTGCCCACGCGCTGTCGTCAAACGCCTTATCGGTCCACTTATTTCCTGCGGAATCGATCATTTCCTTTGCGGCGTTATACTTTATATTCGCCTCGCCGTTGCGCTCGTTATTAAGGCTGATCGGCTCTTCGTATGCAGGGTCAAGAGTTGCCTTCCAGCTCGCATCGCTGACAAGAGAATAGCCTTCGCCAACAGCATCAAAGAGAAACGAGGGGACTCTTGTATTTATAGTGCTTGCGCTCGTCTTTCCCGAATAGAAGACCTGCACGGCGATCGTGTTCTCTCCCTCGGTGAGATAATCCTTAAGATCGATCTTATCGTAATACCAGGTGTATCTTGAATCGCCGAGCTTAAGCTGACCCTCGAATACGGCAAGATCGCCGTTTATCCAAAGCCAATACTTAGTATCAGCGCTGATCCTTGCGATAAACTCGCTCGGCACGCTATCGAGCGTGAACGTCTTCCTCAAGGATATCCACTGCCCTTCCGAAGGCTCGGTATCCGCCCATATCCAATTTGCATTAAGCTGATATCCGTCGTCAAAGGTTGAGACCGGGGTCTCGCTTGCCGATGCGCCCATCACTGCGGCGCAGGATATTCCGAACGCTATCGAAAAAGCCATGATAAGTAATACCGATCTTTTGAAGATCCCTTTTCCTTTCTTCATTGTTTGTAAGCCGCCTTTCGTTAATTTTTACAATAGACCTTGACAATTTTATTTTATCATAAATATATTGACAACTTACGCCAGTATATGGTATAATTTACGCCAGATAGTAACTTTAATGGAGAAATGATATGGCAAGACCGATAATCCCCTATGACGATATCAAATTCTTCCGAAATACGGAGACCGGAAGCTCTCTTTTGATTTATAAAGAGCATAGTATAGCGCTCAGGAATGCCAATGCCTTCAAGATCGCCATGCACATTCATCCGACGGTCGAGCTGCTCGTTGTGACCCGAGGCGAGATCACGCTTCGTATTGCAGGCAAGGAAGAGGAAAAGATCACGGATGGCAAGGCGGGATTGATTTTTCCTTTTCAGCCGCACGAGTACTCCAGAACCGAGGGAACCGAGTATTTCCGCTTCAGCTTCTCAACATTTCTTGCGAAAAGCTTTTTCAAATCGGTAGAAAACAAGGTTGGAGAAAGATCGGTATTTACGCCCGACCCCGATTACACTCTGCCCTTTCTCGAAAAGCTGAGAAAAAAGGAAAAGCCGCACGTATATAAAACAAAGTGCTTTATTTATTCTATGATCGCTGATTTTCTTACAGAGATACCTCTCTTGCAAAGAAATGAGGACGATAAAATAATCAGCCGCGCGATATCGTATATGGACGAGAACAAGCGCGAGAAGCTCTCGCTCGGAGACGTTGCATCCGCTATCGGCTACAGCGAGAAGTATCTTTCAAGATGCATCAACAGAATATCGGGCCTCAGCTTCACCTCGCTGCTTTACACCCTCAGGCTTGACGAGGCGAGAACTATGCTTCTTGAGACCGATAAGACGATGCTCGAGATCGCAATTGAATGCGGCTTCGGAAGCGAGCGCACGTTCTACCGCCAATTCAAGGAGCTGACGGGAGCAAGCCCGAACGATTACCGAAAGGCGGATAATCTGCCCGCAAAGGTACACCACGATATTCTGGTGTGATCGGTATCTCACTTAAGAGAGGCTGAGTCAAAAGCTTATATTAAGCGAATGGCTCAGCCTCTTAATTTTTTTAATTAAGTTTTATTATTGCTTGATCAAAACCTCAGGAAAGAACTTCCCAAGAGCCTGATCCAGACTCTACCGTTGAGGTGGTAATTCCCACAGTGGGATCTGAGGTTGTGATTATATCCGCACCCTCCATTACTTCAACAGACATTTCGGGAGAAACGTAATTCTTAATTTCCATAATTATTTCCTCCTTTATGCATTTGCATCAGGGTTCATAACAGAATTTCTGTATGCCTTTGCGCTTGCGCAATAGTTGTAGAACTTCTCAACGATATCAATGAGAGTAGCTTTCGCATTGTTGTTTTTCTGAAGGTCATAGTAAGCCTCGAGGTTGATCTCGCCTGAGTTTACTTCGCCTTCAACAGGGGTCTTTCTCGATACCGTGATAGTATCTGTCATAAGATGAGCATAACCCGTAACTATTACGTAGTCGCCGGTTGCATCTTTTCCCTTGGTATATGCAAGCTCTCTTCCGCCTATCGAGTAGGTGAGAGAATCTGCCTCAACTCCATTCTCGAGATAAAGTACAAGAGCCGGAGTATCGCTAAGAATAAAGGTTATTGAAGCAACGTCTGCAAACTTGCCGCTTATGGTATTGACAGGATTGACCGTCTCGGGGAATGCGGATGCAGGATGAGCCAAAAGAAGCTCATCGATCTTAGCCATTGCAGCCTCATCGGTCTTCTCAAAGTAGGTGTATGCGCTCTTGATGTATGCAAGTACGTCGGAAACGAGGGTGATCTCATTTTCATTCGTTGTGCTTGCGTATACGCTCTCTGCGTATGCAAGAGTTGAGAAGGTGAATGTTCCCTTAAGCTTAGTGCCGTCAACGTCAATCGTTACTTCAAGAGTAAGAGTCTTTGCAGCCTCGAAGGAGTTCAGCGGCTCAGAGATAACGTAGTATCCGTCCTCTTCTTTGATCTCGCGGTTTTCTCCGTTGAGAGCGAGAGCTACAACGTTCTTCGTTGTGGGAAGGTAGATATTGAAGATAAGGTTAGAGTCAAGGGTGATATTTGCCTTAGGTGTGAAGTTCTGTGTTGCAGAGGTGGGTACAAGCGTGTAGGTAACGGTTCCCTCGCCCACAGCGCTCTTGATAAAGGTAAGCTCGCCGCCGTTGACCGTGTAATCGGGGAGAGTCACGCCTTGCTTAAGAGTGATGCTCATATACTTACCTGAAGTACTCTTTCCATAGGAAACCGTATCATCAAACGGACTTACGTAATAAGTAAGAGCAAACTTATTTGCCGAGGTGCCTGCATAGTCTATCGCAAAAATATCCTTTGAGCCTGCTATGATCTCGCCGCCGTTTACTTTTGCTTCTATAGCGCCCTTGTTACCCGATGCGATCATATAGCACGGATTCGGCGCTTCGGTATAATCGAATTTACAATTGTTGAAAACGACTTTTACCGTATTCGCACTCGTTCCCTTTGTGCTGACCGCGGCATATCGCGTAAGCTTTGAAGCGATAGTTACGTTATCAAAATCAATCGAATAAACACCTTGCGTGCCGTCAAGTCTCACGACCGAGGTTCCCGTATCGCTGACATTAAGATAAAATTTACCGTCGATCACGGTGATCTTTCCGAAATTATCGGATTTTGTGGCGCCTGCAAGCTGAAGGAAGCTCAGCGTTTTCGTTTCTATATAGACCGTATGTTCATCAAGATCGATCAGGACGTCATTATAGAAGTCTCTGATGCTTCCTGTAGCTGTGGTATGATAATAATCGTCTCTCAGGAGTATAACGGCATCTTTGCCCTTTACTCCGGTACCGATAAGTCCCGCAGCTGAAGCTGCCTCAGCGAAGGTCGCAAATCCCGCATTGAAGGTATAACCGGTCTCAGAGTCAGCGTCCTTGATGAATAATGCTATACGGCTATGATCCGAGCCGGGGATATTTCCGTATTTTGTGGATATAGGCTCGGATTCGGTCGGGGTTGCGAGGGTATAAACGTCATATCCCTCTTTTGATGTGTAATAAACGAATTCAAGCGCGCCGCCGTTGACCGCGTTTATCGGAAGAGACGAGCCTGTCGGGATATAAAGCTCGGTATAAGCGCCGCTCTCATTGCCGAAGGTAAGACTCGACTCTGCGTTTCCTACCGTAGAGCTTACGGGGCTTAGCGATGCGCCTGAGGTCATGATCTTTCCTCCGTTGATGACTGCTGTGACGATGCAACGCGAGTCGGACATATCAAACATCGTAAGAGGCTTACTTACTTTACTGAGATCAAAGACACATTTGTTGAATGTGAAGTTGCAATACTGCGAGGGGTCGCTTGTATTGAAGGTGTTATAGCATATAACGGTATCGGTTGCCGCGCCGCTTGCAAGCTCAAAGGTGATACCTTCAAAAACAAAGTTAAATCCGAATTCGGTTCCTCCCGTGTAGCTTTCTGCCGTATCCATTCTTATAAGGGCATTCGGTCCGAGGATGACCGTTCCGTTTTTAAACGTAATATTAGTATCGTGCGCAACTCCGTTCGTGAGCTTTTTCTGAGCCATAACGAGTGATCTCTTGGAGCTTGTGAAGGTAAAACCGCCGAAATCGACCGTGAGTCCCTTGGTCTGGCTTAAATTATTATACTGCCCCGAGGCGGTATATTCATAATGGCGGCGCATAAGCACGGTAGAGCCTTCCGCCTTTGAGGCGCTTAATGCGCTTAAGCCGCTATCAAGTCCCCATTCAAGGTATGCGCCTTTGAAAACGCCGCCAACAAAAACGTAGAAGGGATAAAGCTCTGTGTCTTCATATTTTACCGGGACAGTTCCGTAATCGGTGGTGATACAAGAAGAATATATGCTCTTCGCCGCCTCAGTCTCAAGACCGAATACCAGGTCGCTTGCCTTTTCTCTCTTCATCTTTACGGATGAGAACTTCGAGGTGCTTGCCGTCCTCGGCATAATAAGCTCGAGATAATTTCCGTCGCTGCCCGCGCCGAAGTACATTGTTGAGCCGCAGTAATCGCTGAAATTAGTGAACTCCAGCATATCAAGATTCTTTGCAAGTATCCTTCCGCCGTTTATCCTGACGTTGGCTTTTATGTAAGTGGTATTAATAAAGTTGGAGCAAAAAACAGTGAATGTTTTTGTTGGAGCTACGCTTTCAAGATCGTATACACAATCGTTGAGAATCAGCTTGACGGGAGCAACAGACGTCGTACCGGCAGCAGCGGAGACATGGAAAAATCTCTGCTGAGTCGATCCTTCAAGTAAACCAAAATTTACATTATCAAAGGTCCAGCTCATAAGCTTTGCGGATATGTTTTTTCCGTTATTGCTTGCATATAATCTGAGAACTGCTGCCGAGTGGATCTTAAATGCGCCGTTTTTGACGGTGTAATAGGATGGGAAAGATAATCCCGCAGCGCTGTCCGGCCAGAGCTTTACCGTAGCATCAAAAATGTGATTCGTCCTGCTGCTGTCCGCAATAATGGAGTATCCTCTCATATCGATCACAACACTTCCCTTGGCATGGGAAATATTATTGAAAGACTCCTGCTTTTCGCTTGTACCGTCCGTATACGTCCTCATAGTGTAGTCGGCGCGCATCAGGATATATGCCGTATATGCGCCGTCATTATATTTACCTTTTTCCGAATCGTAGGTATTATAATCTTCAAGGATATCGTATATCGCCCTTCCGATAGCGCTTGTACCCGATTGCTTGCCCATAAGGTAATCCGAAGCGCCGTAGAATTTTCCCGTCTGATCGAAGATCGCGAAGGGATAATCGACTGCGGAAAGGTATTTTACGTCTACGTTATCCGCACCGAGACTGATAACCCCCGTCACGTCATCGCCCGCGATCTTAAGGCTTCTTAATTCGTATACAGACTCTTCGCCGTTATCCGAGATCTCAACGAAATATCTTTCTCCGTCCGCTGACGGAAACGCGCCCGCATAGTGACTGTAATCAAATTCGGTAGTATGAGTTATAAGCTTTGTATACTCAGAGTCATATGCTCCGAAAAGAATACTGTCGCCTGCGTTTTTCGTATAAAATTCAACGCCTTCAAGAGCGTCTATATCGGCAAGAAGCTTACCGCCAAGGATCTTAAGGTTGACGTCAACCTTGTCAAGACCTCTGTTGTCTTGAAGTCCGAAGAGCGTGACCCCGCTCGTGGGAGCATTCGTCTTAAGGTCGATCACGCAGTTATTAAGCGTAATATTGGTTATAGCGCCGAGCTGAGAGCTATCCGACGTGGCAGAATTCGTCCATGCCTGGTAAAATACTCCCGTGGACTCGGTATGGTCTGCGGTCAAGCCGAAAGTGACGCCGTCAAACGTAACATTCCAGACCTTTTCCGCGGTATATGCCTGATTCGTTATCTGATTGTTGACGATAGGCTTTCCGCCGCTGAGAACGGTACCGTTCTTGACCGTCACGTTTGAAGCGGCGACGTTTTTGATATCGCTGTAATTATTAAGATTGAGGAAGGTGCCGACTCTTGTGAAGGTATGTCCGCCGAGGTCGACTGTGACACTTCCGTTAGCATAATTAAATGCGTTATTGACGGTTCCGTCACCCGTATTGACGTGATCGCTAAGAAGAAGCATCTGAACGTCAAGCGAGCTATCGGCGGCAAGCATCTCTGCTACCTTGCCCGTCGCCGCGTTCCACGTCGGATAACCTGAAACGAACTCTCCGCCCGAGAATATAGCAAAAATATTACCGTCCGCTTTGCATGAATCGGGAAGAAGGCCGTATTCCGTGTAGGTCGAGGAAGAGGCGGTCACGTCAGTCTTGAAGGTAAACTGATTTCTTTCGTGGAAAAGGATATCCTCTGCCGCAGGATCGGAAGCCTTGGCGGCTACGGTCTTAGTGGTTGAAATATACTCTACCTGAACGTCCGTTCCGTCCTCCGAGAAATAGAACATCGCGACCATGCCCGTATCGTAGGCGGTCGCCTTATCAAGTCCCTGAGGATCGATAAGGAAGGTATTTACGGTATTTCCGTGAACGCTGACGTAGGTGTGATGCTTGATATGCTCGGGGTCAACGTGACCTGCCGCGGCAATAATAATATTTTCGTGAAGAGATATAAAATCATTCCAGATATCTATACCGTTATTGAAGTAGGCGTTCTTTTCAGAGCTTGTTGACTGCTCGCGCTTGCCTGCCTCATTCCAAGTTCCGTCATATCCGAAAAGGTTGTGTGTGATAACTATGACACGCCTATCGGAATTCTCGCCGACGATCTTATTCGCCCAGGTAAGCACCTCATCGGGCGCGCCGTACTGAAGAGCGATGACCATATATTTATGCTCGCCAACGTCAAATTTTCTATAATAGTTCTCTACTCTTCCTTCCAGGTAATAGCCGTCTATCTCATCGGTAAAAGCCGCGACCTCGCCGAAATAACCGTTGTACTTTACGTAATTATGCATATCGTCGTGGTTACCGGGCACTATCGAATAAGGAATACCGGCAAGAGAGAGCTTTTCGTGAAGCTTGACGGCAAGCTCCCACTCGGCAAAACCGTCCGCATCGGTGACGTCTCCAAGCCCGAAAACTCGCTGTATATTCTTTGAAACCTTATTGGCTACTATCCAATCGTATATCGGTGAGGAATACTTAGTCGTATTATTTTTTACGTCTTGGCCAACGAGGAACTGAGTATCGCCAACGAAGGCGAATGAATAGGCATAGTCAGCCACTGCCGTCTTTCTTGCGTAGAAAGCCTTGGTTGCATCGTGGCCTTTGCCCGTCTGATCCTTGATAGTATCTTCGGAATTACCGCTCATCGATGCATCGTAGTAAGCGAGAAGATTTTCGCTCTTATTAGCAAGATGTGTCTTAGCAGGACTTGCGGCTTCATCGGCAGTAAGAGCCTTAGCATATACGGCAACGCTTTTCAGCTCGCCCTTGAAATAGTTGCTGCCGTCGCTGCCGATCGACATTTCCCTCGTTGTGCTTTGAGAATAAATCGGATCGATAACTTGGATCTGCGGCTTGCTTGTAACGGTATCAGAGAGCGCGCCGTCTACGTAAAGCTTATAGACAGAAGAGCCGCTCTCAATCTCATTGACGACCGTAAGACGGATCTCGCCCTTGCCTCTTACGTCATAATTAAAAGGTACGTGTATCTTATTCACGTTTAGCTTGTAATTCGCAGCATCGTACGCTACGGTGTAATAATATATAGCCGGATTTCCGTTCTTCGTTATCTCGAAGCCAAAGGTATCGCGCGATGTGTTGCTCGGATAATTTGAAATAACGGGTGAAGCCGAAGCGAGACTTCCCGAAGGAAATTCAACGACGGCCTCGTATGCCCTCGGAAGCGTATCAAAATATTCCTTTATATATAAAGGATCCTTGACCGCTTCGGTGGTAAATGTCCACGAAGCGTCCGTATCTGACGCCGAGGAGACCACTGCGGCTAAAGAGAATATGCAGCTTACCGCAAGAAGCGCGATAAGTATACTCTTTAAAATTGTGTTTTTCCTTTTCATAACTTACTCCTTTTTGTGAAATTTTGTATGTTTATACAAGAGAATTGTGCTAAAAAGACAAAACGCATTGACTTTATTAATGTCCTGTGATACAATTATAACAAGCATTCATATAAAATAAAATACCAATCATAACACTTTTCAGGGGTAAACATACAAAAAATCAACATTATGAAAAAGTATAAAAATTTTAACGTTATCAGCGGCAAGGATATAGCGAGCTTCAGAGGGCTTGAAAAGGAGATATCATTCTCTCCATATGCCGAGACCGAGATATTGCCGCTTCGTATAAGCCGCTTCGGAATTACCAATCCCGACCAACGCTATTATATAGAAAGACTTCCCTCTCCCTGCTTTATTCTGGAATACATCGTTTCGGGAGTCGGATATCTGACGGTAGGCGGAGAAAAGTATAAGCTTAAGGCAGGCGATGCCTATCTCATTCACCCCGGCGACTTCTGCGAATATTATGCGGATGAGGACGACCCTTACAAAAAATACTGGATAAATTTCTCAGCCGAGCTATTCTTTAATGAAATGCTCAAAGCATACGGTATCACCGATAGAGTCTTTCACGGAGTTGATCTCTCGCAGAGCTTTGAAAAGCTTTTTTCACTCGAAAACGTATCAGCCTTCAACGATGACTTATATATCCCCGCGAGCAAGATAATCTTCGGAATGATAATGGATATCTCTTTGAAAAAGAAGGACGGCTCCGAGAGCGCAGGGCGCGATATTGCCGCTGCGGTAAGATATATACTTTCAAAGTCTGTGGCTTCTCCTATTTCCATATCAGACGTGGCAAGTAAGGTCTTTCGCTCGGAAAACGACGTCATAAGGCAATTCAGGAAGCGATACGGAATAACGCCTTACTCATATCTATTGGAGCTTCGCATCAAAATGGCAAAAAATCTGCTTGGCAATACGGATAAGACCCTCGCCGAAATAGCCGCGCATCTCTGCTTTTCTTCGGAATATCACTTTTCAAATACCTTTAAGAAAAAGGTAGGAATAAGCCCGAAGGAATACAGAAAGATGCAAGCATAAAAAGCAAGAGCAAAAGGACGGTAAAATACCGCTTATTCCTTTTGCCCTTGCTTTTTATTTAATTTTTAAGGTCTAAGAGTGATATATCTTACGACTCGCTCACCTCTTCGGCTACAAGTCCTTCGCAGATTATCACGTTATCTATATAAACGTTGTAGTTCTTTATCTCGTTTCTATCCGTAGTGCAGACAACGCCGCTATCTGCCGCGTTCAGCGAGCTATTGAAGCTACCGAAGGTCACACAGGATATAGGAGTATGATCCGCAGCTGCCGTGGTATCGTAGTCAAGAGTCTTATCCGTTTCCTTCGGATATGCGCTTGCCGAGGTGTTTTCCACTCCGTTATAGTAAACTCTTGTGCGAACGTGGGTCTCATCAGTCCATTCGATCTCGATGCAAACGTTCGTCGTTGCGCCGACGTGCTGCTCGTAGCTTATTCCCTTATGCCAATAGGTCGTGCCGTTCAGCTTGATACGAGCCGCCCAGCAGCCGCCCGTTTCTCTCTTGATACTGAATGCAATACCCTGATTTCCGTCTCTTCCCGAGGTGGTGAAGATATCCACGGTCTCACCCGCATTGATCTCGGGGAATATCATATCGAAGGATATAGTCCAGTTCTTCTTTTCGAGCTTGACGTCATACGCGCGGTAAGTCGAGGAATCCTTATTATTCATAGTGAACGCCTCGCGATCGCAAGCAGCGGATTTCTGAAATCTGACAACAAAGGTTTCCGTAATCTCTCCGAAATTATAAGAAGCTCTTATCGCGGCAGTCTTGGACATATGACCGAGAATGACCTCTTCAGCCTTATCGTAGCTTACGTTGATATAGTATTCGCCGTCCTCATCGCCGCGTCCGAAGTCGCAGCCGTTATTGCCGAAGGACTCGGAGTAGAGCGATACTCCGTTCAAGGGATTTCCGTCCTGGTCATAGATCATAAAGTAAACCTTATGCCTTTCGGAAGTGTTGCGTCCTCCCCCAAGCTGGAAGTCGTAAATAGTAAAGTCATCAACCTTGATCGCGGTTATCGTCTGATACGTGAGAGTGAAGGACTTGACGCAATCTCCCCACTTGATCTCGATCTCCTTACCGTTGAGAGCCTCGGCTGCAGCGAGTGTTATTCTGAATACGTAGTGCTTAGCCGTATCGTCCCAGTGAAGGGTCACACCGTCATAGGTCTTATTGAGTACCGCTGTGCCCTCGGGAATATAGCCCGAATAAAGATTGAAGGTCTTCTCGATATAATCCTCTTCAAATACCTGCTCCGCCATGTTGACCCTCATATCATTAAGCTGCCAGTCGGTCTTCTTATCGTTTTCAAAGATATAATCGTAAAGCGAGGTCTTTACCTGCTCCTCGTTGAGAACTCCGTTATATAAAAGGAAGGTATTGAGATTTCTGCTTCTTTCGTTCATACCGCCGCTCGACCACTGAAGAGCGCCGCCGAGATAGATCTCATCCGAGCCGAGGACCTGACCCTTAGTAAGCGGGAAGTTCTTGCTCGCCTTAGCCTCTCCGTTGATATAGAGAACGACGCGAGTGGTATCGCTCGAGCCTGATACCTGGTATTCGCGGTCAACCGTTACCGCAATATCCATATACTGCGATCCGTCGTTAAAGATCCACTTTCCTACCTCTTCATTCGTGAGGGTATAAGCGAGATGCTCCTTACCGATCTGAACTCTGAGCCTGTAGGGGTAATTGCTTCCTACGGAGTTATGCACCAAAGCAAGGGATATGCAGTCAAATTCCGAGGCCGCAACCGCAGCTCCGTTGCATATCTTACAGGAATTCTTATTCGTTCCGTCGCACTTATAAGCAAGGTGCTTGCCCGACTCAACGAGGGAGTTCGATTGGTTCGTGCCCTGCGTTATTTCGCTTGCATAGAACGCAGCAGACATAAAGAGCGTGAAATCGTTCGTTCCGAGAGAAACGCCGTTTACCTTAACGTTTCTGCCCTGGTAGGAGATCGCCTCGAGGGCGGCTGACGTATGGTAGGGTCCGTAATCGTGATATGAGTCAACATAGCTTTCGGTAAGATCCTTACCTATTATTTCTGTGGTATGATTACCTGTTCTGTCAAGATAATCGTAGTTAAAGTCGATAAGGCTTTCAACTCCGCCCGCAAGCGAGCTGACCTTATACGTATCGGAGACTTCGCCTCTGAAGTTACCCTTGAAGGTGATCTTAGCTACCGCCTCGTCCGAAACGGTCTTATAGTTACCGAGGTCGAGATCGTAGTCAACGCCCTCGAAAAGGGTGTAATTGCCGAAAACGAAGGATATAGAGGGAGCTTCTCCGACTATAACGTCCCTTGCTGAGAGAGTCGCATCCGTGATATCAAGGGGCGCGATAACGAAGCTGTATTCAAGAGCCGCCGAGCTTCCGTCTATCCACTCGGTGTTGCCGCCGTCCTTAAGGCTTACCTTTACGGTGTGCGTATCCGCCTCGGACTGAATATTATTCTCTACTACGTAGAGATTAGATTCCTGCAGCTCATACTTCTGCACGTCTCCGTTATAAACGAAGAGCTTTGTGCTTGCCTCGGGCTTCGCGACCTTCATTTTTGCTATCGCGAACGTGCCCGTGAGAGTTCCGCTGTGCTCACCCTTAAGAGTTACCTTAACCGTAGTCTCTCCCGCATATACGTTGTTTATATATCTTACGTCATAATCCGTACCAAGCGCAAGCGCATTTCCTTCCAGAGTCACGGTAACCGCAGGCTCAATAGCCTCGCCGCTGTACACGTACTCTCCCTCAGCCACCGTAACAATGTATGACTTGGTTTCGGGATCGGGATCGGGTGTAGGATCGGGATCAGGCGTAGGATCGGGATCAGGCGTGGGATCGGGATCGGGCGTGGGATCGGGATCGGTTTCGTCCTTGTCCTCATCGCCGTCGGTATCAATGCTTGTATCGTCATCGTCTCCTCCCGCTTCGCCGTCTGACTTATTGCAAGCAAAAAGCGTGAGCGTAAGCGCAGAGATAAGAAGGATGCAAAGCAATAATTTTAATATGTTTTCAAGCTTCATACTAATCTCCATTCCGTCGCCCAAAGGCGACTGCACAAATATTTAATAAATCTTCGGAACCGCTTTTGCGGCTATTCGGATCAAGGCTCCGAATAGCGAAAATTTGCGCGTGAATTAACCGAAGGAGCGATTATTGCAAAGAATTATTCACGCTGATCTCCTTAAATTAATTCTCAGGCTCTTCGGCGTGGCAGGTCTTGCACTCGCCGCTCTCGTATTCATGACCTGTTGCTGTATTCGGGCGCTCTCTTGTCACCTTCTTATCGCAGATCGAGCAGATACCGGATTCGGTAGCGTTGCTTTCGCAGCCTGCAGCGCTTTCGGGCGCGTATGCGCTTACCGCGTGATCGAGCTTAGTTCCCTCTATTTCAACGGTATGCACGTATCCGCAGTCAACACAGACACCCGACTTCTTGGCGTTATTCTCGCAGTCTGCGGAGCTATGAAGCGAATATCGCTCGATGTTATGCTCCTCGTAGCTATCGTCGGAGACGGTAAGCGTGATCTGATTCTGCATTCTGAAATACTTTTCCTTTGCAGTTGAGTAATATTCTATGTATATCTCTTTTCCATCATTCGAGAACTTAAAAAGACATACCATTCCAAGACCCTGGTACTTATCCGTGCCGTCTATTCCCTGAGGATTGATAAGAAAGGACGAGACGTCATTTCCGTGAACGCCCTCCTCGGTGTGATAAATAATATTCTCAGAGCCCTCGTGACCCGAGAGGATAAGCATAATGTTGCCATGCTTGGATGCGAAATCATTCCACATATCGACCGCGCTGTTGTAATCACGGGTATTGGGATTATCGCTGTATTTGCTGAATTCATAATCGTTGCTTGCTGAGGGAATAGTACCTTTGTTCGCATCGAATCCGAGCTTCTTACCTGAATAGTATTCGTAGCCGTGGGTGCTGACTATTACCTTATGATCGGGGTGGCTCGCTACAACGCCGTTTGCCCATTCGAGCATGGCGTCCGACGCACCGTAATCAAGAGCCAAGAAGAGGTAATCGACCTCGCCTATTTTCTTTGTGAAATATGTATTGGTCGCATCGCCCTCAGCGAACGAGCCTTCAAACTGCGCCATGTATGGAGCGTATACTCCGAAAACATCGTTCATTCCCACTCTCGTGCTATCCGCGGGATTGGTGTTCTTCATATCGTGGTTTCCGCGCGTGAGCTGATAAGGAATACCTGCCGCCTCAAGGGCTTATGAGCCAGAAGCGCATCCTCCCACTGGGTGACAAGGCTCTGCTCGGTCACGTCTCCCATACCGAGAACGACCTCGATCTTCTCCTTTTCCGCATTGGCGACGAGCCACTCATACATAGCGTGATACTTATCGGGATATTTCTCGACAAGCCTCTGAGTATCTCCGATTATAGCGAAGGAATAAGCAAAATCGGTCTTGGGCAGATACTCCTCCTTAGTAAGGAAGGTGCGGTCGGTAAGATCAAATCCGTTGCCCGAAAGATCGGTATAGCTATCGGCAGCCGCCGAAAAATCATATTTTGAAATGAGACCTTCCTCTGTGTTCGGTATTCCCGTGGAGCAGTCATACGCCACCTCGGACGAGCTTCTCATATCGGAAAATACCGCAAGGGAGTTGATCTCACCCTTGAAATACTTAGTGTTATTTCTTTCATAGCTTCCGCCGACGATGAATGGCCTTTCGGTATATACTCCCTCGGAAACGGCGGTTGCCATAGAGGTCGTATCCTTGCCGATCTCAGCGCCGTTGACGTAGCAGGTAAACGCACCTGCCTCAGCATCGGAAACGAATGCGATATGCACCCATTCGCCCGCTCCGCTTACTGATGCGAACTTGATATCGAAGGTATGATCGCCGTTATCTATAAGAATTCTCGGCTGGGCATTTTGGGCGAGCTCAAAGGAAACGCCGTATTTTGCTCCATTGTACGCCTCTCGGTAATTTGAGAATATCACGCCCGCCGCATCAGTCGCGCTCGGGAATTTCACCCAAGCCTCAACAGTGCCGGGGAAGGTATCGTATTCCCCACTCTGCGCAATGCTTTCAAGAGCCGTAAAGCTTCTGCCTGATTCTACCGTAAGCGAGCTTGCGAATGCGCCCGATGCCAAAGCGGCAAACACCATAATCACAGCTGCTAATGAAAGTATCACGGCAATGATCTTTCTTTTGCCGATAGTTTTCATACATAAAACCTCTTTTCGTTAAAATTTACATTTTGAAATATTTTAAATAATATCTCACTGTCACATTTTAACATATATGACGAATTTTTTTAATAGTTAAATAAGCTTTTCTAAGAAATTGTCTTAAAATCTCTTAAATTTGCTTGACGGAATTTCTAAATTATGGTATAATACCCCTCGCCGTATCCGACATAATACGGTGAAAAATTACTTTTTTTAATAAAGGAGAAACAGAAAATGTCAAAAACTACACACAACGAGGTTGAAAAAAAGAGCATTGCAGAGACCTCAGCGCCCGTGACTGTCAAGCCGGGAGAAAGCGAAAAATTCAACTGCTATTTCAAGAGGGCTTGCTTTGCTGCAATGTGCCTCACCGTCATCGCATCCATTATATGCGCAGTTATCGGAACTGTCGGCATATTCGCCCCTATCGGTACTTACGAGCTTACCAATGATTTTGAGTTTATAAGACTCACCACTCCCGATGAGGAAGAATATAATGAAGAGGAGTACAACGTCTGCCCCGTTGAATACGGATATTTTGCAGACGGCGGCGACTCACCCACCTACACATTTACTGTTTCTTACACCTATGAAGAATGGGAGAACATCGGCGAAAACGAGGTCTTCTCCGGCTTCATCTATAAAGAGGCTCGCGGCGAGCGCTTCGTCGGATTCACGAAAGAGGCTGACGATAAGATGATCGCATCCGCGGTCCACGATATTTACGCCGATGAGAATAACGGCGTATTTACCGCAGCCGTCTCTCTCGCTATCCTTGCGGTCAGCCTTGCGGTAATGGCGTTCTTCGGTCAGCATTTCTCTCTTTACGAAAAGTGCTGGTTCCTCGGAATCATGGTGCTTGCCACTATCTTCTCGATAATCTTCCCCGAGGATTCGATCGGCGGTGTCAGCGGCATAGTCATTATGCTTCTCTACCTTCTCGATACCTTCCTTAATATTCTTTGCGAGCTTCTTATCTCGAAGCAGTCTAAGTGGAACTTCATCGTTTCGGTATTCGTTGAGATCACCGAGATCGTCACCTGCTTTGTGCTTTCATACAGATTCGCGACTATGGCTACCACCCTCTTCTTCTGGCTTCCTATTGATATTATCAGCTTCATCAACTGGAATAGAAGAAAGAACACAGATAAGGACGAGGAAGAGCTTACCAAGGTACGCTGCCTTAAGGGCTGGCAGGAGATCCTTATCATCGTCGGTATCGCTGTCTGGACCGTTGTTGTCGGATACTTCCTCTCGGGTCTCGATATCGTATCAGACCTCTTCGGCGGCAACGAGGTGCTTGCAAACATCGTTATTTATATCGACGCATGCGCTTCCGCTGTCGGTATCGTCAACGGTCTTGCGATCCTCTTCCGCTTCCGCGAGCAGTGGATAGCATGGTATATCTGCTCGATACTCGAGGCGGTAATAAATATCCTTGCAGGTCAGTATATACTCCTTATCCTTAAATTCGGCTACCTTACCAACACCACTTACGGCTATATCAAGTGGTCGCAGTATATCAAGGCACACCCTGAGCTTGTTGAGGAAAGAAGCTTCTTCTGATCAATTTGCACAAAACATCGAAATCGCCCGTCGGAATTTTGACAAAATCGATAAAAATATTAATTTATCGAAAAAGAACTTGACAATATTCCGACACGGTGATATAATACCTTCATAAAACTGAATAGTCGAATCAAAGAATTAGAGGCGCGGAAATGAAGAGTAGCCACGGGAAGACGCTTAAACGTCGCTTGACCCTAAGGCAAAAGGCACTTTCGCCGAAGTCGATCAAGTTTTAAGATGCGGTCGGCTGGGCAAGCGGGAAAATATCCCCTTGACTGTCACAGGGTTCCTTGTGGAGTGCTATATTCGATTGAAATACATGCATTTTTTCGCATTTATACGGTCGGAGCACTTGCTTCGACCGTTTTGTTTTAAATACATAATGTCTTAAGGAGACAAAGCAATGAAAAGAATTCTCGCAATCATCCTCACTGCCGTACTTTTTGTCGGCGCACTCACATCCTGCGGCACTAACAATGCCTCTGACCTTGCTAAGGTTACCGATGCAGGAAAGATCGTAGTTGGTATGGAATGCGCATACGCGCCCTACAACTGGACCACCTCAACTGCAGGCGACAAGACCGTTAAGATTTCCAACGGAGCTAACACTTATGCTGACGGTTATGACGTTGAGATCGCTTCCCTTATCGCTAAGGAGCTTGGCGTTACCCTTGAGGTAAAGGCTATCGAGTGGGACGGACTTATCCCCGCTCTTGAGTCGGGTGACATTGATATGATCATCGCAGGCATGAGCCCCACAGATGAAAGAAAGCTCTCTATCGATTTCTCCAACACCTATTTTGATTCCAACCTCGTTATGGTAGTTAAGAAGAACGGCGCATATGCAAGCGCTGACGATATTCAGGATTTCTCGGGCGCAAAGATCACAGGTCAGCTCAACACCTTCCACTATAACGTTATCGATCAGATAAACGGTGTAGAGAAGCAGACTGCTCTTCAGGACTTCGCTGCTCTTATTCAGTCTCTTGAATCCGGCGCTATTGACGGATACGTTTGCGAGAAGCCCGGCGCAGTTTCCGCGGTTGCGTCCAACCCTAACTTCACCTTCATTGAGTTCACCTCAGAAAACGGTTTCGAGTGCGATCCTGCAGAGTCCTCTATCTCCGTAGGTATCCGCAAGGGCTCTGACCTCGTTGAAAAGATCAATGCGGCAATTGCTAAGCTCTCCACAGCGGAGAAGGAAAACATGATGAACGCTGCAATCGCGCGTCAGCCTGCAGAGGACTGATCTACAAAATTAAATATAAAGGGTTTATAAATGAGTTTTTTTGATTGGATCTTAAAGCTTGTCAGCGAATACTGGCTTCAGTTTTTAAGCGGAACTAAGAATACGCTCATTATGGCTCTCACCGGTACGATAGCAGGCTTTATTATAGGCCTGCTTATCGCTGTCGTAAGGACTATTCCGGTAAGCGATAATGCAAATAAATTTAAAAAAATATCTATGAAGTGCGTGAACTTTATCCTCTCGGCTTACGTTGAGATCATAAGAGGCACTCCTATGCTCGTTCAGGCGCTTATCATACATTACAGTCTTTTCGTTCCTATGAAGATGCCGTCTATGCTCTCGGCTATTATTATAATCTCCTTCAACACGGGCGCTTATATGGCAGAGATAGTAAGAGGCGGTATAATGTCTATCGATAAGGGTCAGTTTGAGGGCGCGCAGTCTGTCGGTATGTCGCATTGGCAGACTATGTATCACGTTATTCTACCTCAGGCTATCAAGAACATAATGCCATCTATCGGCAACGAATTCGTTGTAAATATCAAGGATAGCTCCGTTCTTTCGGTTATTGCTATCACCGAGCTTATGTTCATATCGAAGCAGGCAGGCGGAGCGTACGCCAAGTTCGTTCCCGCATACGTTATCTGCGCGGTCATTTACTTCATTCTCACCTTCACGGTAACGAGAATTCTCCGCTACCTTGAGAAAAAGCTTCAAGGCTCGGACTCATACACGGTTTGCGGCAGCCAGTCCGATCCTAATGCAGAGATCCACGTTAATAAGGAGGCAAAGAGATATGACTGATAGCGATATGATTAAGATAGATATGACTGATAACGCTATAATAGAGCTTTCGCATCTTCAGAAAAGCTTTGGCGATCACGAGGTTCTTAAGGATATCAACCTCTCCGTGAAAAAGGGCGAGGTCATCTCGGTTATCGGCTCTTCAGGCTCGGGCAAAAGCACTATGCTCCGCAGCATAAACCTTCTTGAGATCCCCACAGGCGGAAAGATCTACTTCTCGGGTAAGGATATCGAGGACCCCGGAGTTAAGCTCACCTCATACAGAGCAATGGTCGAAATGGTTTTCCAGCAATTCAACCTTTTCAATAATATGACTGCGCTTGATAATTGCGTCAAACCGCAAACAATTGTTCTCAAAAGAAGCCGCGAAGAAGCTGAAAAAATCGCTCGCGAATATATAGACAAGGTCGGTATGAGCGCATATATCAATGCAAAGCCGAGCCAGCTCTCGGGCGGTCAGAAGCAAAGGATCGCTATCGCAAGAGCGCTCTCGATGAACCCCGAGGTCATTCTCTTTGACGAGCCTACCTCTGCGCTCGACCCCGAAATGGTCGGCGAGGTTCTCGAGGTTATGAAGGATCTTGCTAAGAGCGGATATACTATGATCGTCGTTACCCACGAAATGGGATTTGCGCGCGAGGTTTCCGATAGAGTTATCTTTATGGACGGCGGATACATCGTTGAGGAAGGAACTCCCGAGCAGATCTTCGGAAATCCCACTCAGCAGAGGACAAAAGAATTTTTGTCAAGAGTTCTGTAAGTAAGCCTCTGCCTTATAATAATTTAATACAGCAGGCTACCGCCTTGGGCGTAGCCGATCAAAAAACCGATGGAGCTTTGATGTTCAATCACTCTGTCGGTTTTTTCTTTTCGTTAGGAAATACAAGAGTCGGTTAGTTTTCCTTGACTTTCCGCCGAAACTGTGCTAAACTTAACCTAAGGTGTTGTGCCGAATATTTTCTTCCGGGAGAATGCGACATATGAAAAAGAAAACGTATGAAAAGCCGGAAACCAAGCTTTTCGATATTGAAAAATACGATATTATTACTACATCGGGTAGCAGTCCCGAATCGGGTGGCGCGCCCGACGGTTCGGATGGCGGCGCATCGGGCGGCGCATCGGGCGGCAACTCCGATATCGGACCTTGGGACCCGACAATGTAACGGAGGGGCGGTTATGAAAAAAAGATTTTTAATAATACTCCTTGCTATACTCACACTTTCGATCTCCTTTGCCGTCATCGCGTTTGCCGATACGGAGGAATCTGTGGCAGAGCTGAAAATTGAAGCTGCAAGCCTCTCTTTCGAGGATTCGGTTTACGTGCTTTATGCCGTTTCCCACGAGGGTATTGACAGCTCCGCTATTCAAATGCTTTTCTGGACGGAGGCAAAGGAAAGCCCGGCGGATTATACCGTAGGCACAGAAAGCTTCTCGGGATCCGCTACCGATATCACCGCTACGATCAGCGAAAAGTCCTGCGCTGTTTTCAAAAACGATAAGCTTCGGGCTAAAAATATGTCGGACTACGTTTACGCAAGAGCTTATGCCGAAGTTGACGGAGTAAAGTATTACAGCGATGTATCAAAGTACAGTATACTTCAATATGCTTACAATATGCTTGGTCTTACCGCTACCGCTTCAGACAGCGAAGCATTTAAAAATATGCTTGAGAGCATGCTTCAGTACGGAGCCGATGCGCAGATATATTTCAATCATAATACCGAAAGACTCGCAGATTCGGTTTTCTATCAGATAAACGTTAAGGACGGCGAGCTTGAGGACGGATTTACCAAGGGACTTTACACTGCAGGCGAGATTGCGACACTGACCGCCCGAGAGACGAATGACGGCGAGGAATTCCTCGGCTGGGAAGATCAGGACGGAGCCTTCGTTTCGGGGGATAATCCGCTTGTGCTTAATGAGTTCACAAAAAACGAAACCTATACGGCAACGTACAGAGAAGCAGCCGTGGCTGGCACAGTAAAGGATGCCGCGCTTCCCCACTATTCGTACGAGGATAGCGAGGACGGTATATATAACACCGAGCTTTTCTATCAGAATTCCTATGATATTCCGCTGGGTGACCCTACCGTTTTACCTGTAAATGAGAACGGTGAAACATGGTTTTACGTTTCGGGAACGACCTCGGGCAACAATTTTGAGCTTTTCAAGACCAAAAACTTCTCAAATTGGTATTACGTTGGAGTGATATTCACACCGAGCGAGAATTTCTTTGGAGTGGAGAGCTTCTGGGCGCCTCAGCTTCTCTACGATCCCGATGCCGAGCGCTCCTATTATCTTGGCGAAGGCGATGGACGCGGCGTTTATATACTCTATTTCAGCGCGAGAGATGAGAACGGCGTTTGTAAGCTTGCGGTAGCATTCAGCGACAGGGTGGAAGGACCTTACACCACCTTTTCCGGTATCAACTCAAACGGTGATTATATAGACGAAACAAACAGCTGCTTCGATGTGGAAAAGCTTAAAGGACTCGGACTTTACTCCGACCATATATACGGCGATCTTTATAAGCAAAACCGAAGCTTTATAGACTCCTCGCCCTACATAGACCCCGTATCAGGCGAAAAGTATCTTTATATGGTAAGAAACCGCAACGTGGATACCTCAAACGACGTTTGGGGAGTTAAAATGAAGGACTGGGTCAGCCCCGATTATTCTACGACTGCGCCTCTCACCGCGAACAGATATACCGATATAAGCAAAACCGAAGAATACGAATATATTTCAACAAACAATATCGACGAGGGTCCCTTCGTTTATTACAAGGACACGACGGACGACGGCGTTGATAACGGCTTATATTATCTTACCTTTTCGATAGGCGACACGAACGACAAGCTTTATCCCGTCGTTCAAGCCATAAGCACGTCGCCCTTAGGTCCCTTTACCAAGGTTCAGCCCTCGGAGGGCGGAATTATCAACTGCCCCGAGCAGCATTGGGATATTCACGGCTCGGGACATCACGCCTTCTTCGAGCTTGACGGCGAGCTTTACATAGCTTATCATACCTATAAAATATCCTCGGGAGCATCCATTGCCTCGCGCTACTTTGCCTTTGACAAGATAGAGTGGGTAGACGTAAACGGCAAGCATCTTATGCATTCCCTTGGCCCCTCAAAGGCTATCACTCCTCTGCCCTCTGCCGCATCGGGCTACGAAAACGTTGCTCTTGGCGCTTCCGCTACGGTAAACGGTGAGAAGACGGAGCTTCTTACGGACGGTCTCGTTGCAAAGCGCGACGGCGAGGAGAATATGCTTTACAGCATTAATTCGGACACCGTGATAACCTTGTCCTTCGAGGATTACGTTTACGCAAGAGCAATACTCATTTATAACTCGTACGATTACAGTACGGCTTTTGAAAAAATAGACCGCATAGAGCTATCCTACCGCAAATCGGTGGATGGAAGGTACTACCTCGGCAAAGCCTTCATTGACGATCTTGGCTTCAATTTCGAGGCAAATCTCATTCCCGAGAGCTATCTTACCGCAAAGGGCGAAAGCGATCTCTTAAGGCTTCGACCGATGGGCGCGGCGATCGCGGAATTTGATGACATCGAGATAAACGAGATCAAAATTTATCTCAGCGGATGCGGCGCCGAGCTTGCAACATCCGAAATAACCGTTCTCGGTAAAAGGTGCGAAGAGAGTGGCGAAATCATATACGGCGAGGGTGAGATCGATGCTGATTTTGCGCCGTACACCTCATTTACTGAAAAGTCCTCAGTTCCCGAGGCAGAGCCTGACGGCTTATCGGTAACGCCCGACGGCAAGCTTGACGAATATATATGGCAGAGCCTTGCAACGGTCACCGAGATACAAGGCGCAACAATAGATTCCGAAACTAAAGAAAGCGTCGATATCGAGCTTTACGGCGAAAGGCACGCCAAGGTTTACTCCTACATAGGCGAGAGGTATATTTATTTCGCGTTTGACGTCACCGATAAGAATCTTTTCTTCAATTCCTCGCAACCGCAGGGCAGAAGCACAGCGGTGGAGCTTTATTTCACCTCGGAAGACGTTCTCACGCTCGGGGCGGACTGCTACTCGGTGAGAATCAATCCCACGGATAACGCTGATGAGCATTACTGTAATCTCGGCGTTTACGCCGGCAACGCTGATGGCACCGAATGGAAGAAGATTGCAATTTTCCCCGAAATATACGCCGCCGTCAGCGTTCGCGGCTCGGTGGTCACCTCTGCTGACGGCGTATCGAATCCCGACAACGAGGGCTACACCGTTGAAATAGTTATTGATAAAGCCCTCATCGGGCTTGACTCTGACTCTATGAGATTTACCGCAGCCTTCGTTCAGGATCGCGGATACGACGAGCCTCGAATAGGCAACAGCTTTATCAAGGGTACGCATTACACCACCCCCACGACCTGGATAGTATTTACGGGCAAGGAGTAAAGCAACTCCCTCTCGGAGCTACACGGAATATTTAACAACGAATCGAGTAGGAAGCTAACCATTAATTGATTAGCTGTCCTCTCACACCACCGTGCGTACCGTTCGGTACACGGCGGTTCAATCATAAATGATGCAGAGACTTGTACGCCTCGGATATGTCATAATATCCTCGGTATGCAA
>JAFTQV010000055.1 GCA_017462605.1 Clostridia bacterium
TTCCTTCGCACTTTTCAGTGCTCTTAGAAATTTCATTGTTGTTCAATTTTCAATGACCAAATGCGCCTTCTTTCAGCCGCTCGGAAGCGCCCTCAAGTTGACAGCTTGTTTATTCTACCACAAACATCAGGGAAAGTCAAGCGTTTTTTTAATTTTTTTCGATTTTTTTTGGTTTTTTCGAAAAATCGGCAAAAAGTACAAAAAGTCGACTTTTTGCTTTCGATTATTTATCTTTAATTGCCACAGCTTTTTGATTGAATATGAATTTTCATTATATAATATATTAGGAAAGCTTTTCCTTTTTCACGCCTGATGCTGCGTCCTTCTAAAAATATCATTATCCCCTATTGACAAAGGCAAAGCCGAGTGATATAATAAATTAGCACTCAAAGAGTGAGAGTGCTAAAACGAAATGAGGTTTTCAAAAATGAGAAAGAAACAGTTTAAAACAGAATCGCAAAAGCTCCTTGATATGATGATCAATTCTATATATACGCACAAGGAAATATTTTTAAGAGAGCTTATCTCCAATGCTTCCGATGCAATTGACAAGCTTTATTTCCGCAGTCTTACGGATAAATCGGTCACACTTTCAAAGAGCGATTACGCAATATGGCTTAAGGCGGACAAAAACGCGCGCACTCTTACCATATCGGATAACGGCTGCGGTATGACCGAGGATGAGCTTGAGACAAACCTCGGCACTATCGCAAAGAGCGGATCCTTTGACTTCAAGCGCGACAATGCAAAGGACGAAGAGGTAGATATTATAGGTCAGTTCGGAGTTGGCTTCTACTCTGCATTCATGGTTGCAAATCGCATTACGGTAAAGTCCAAGCCCTTTGGCGCGGATACCGCTTTTATATGGGAATCCGAGGGAGCATCGGGCTACACCGTTTCGGAATGCGACAAGGAAAGCTTCGGAACTGAGATCACATTATATATTAAGGAAGACACCGAGGACGAAAAATACTCTGAATACCTCGAGGAATTCAGGCTCCGCTCACTTATCAAGAAATATTCGGACTACATCAGATACCCCATAAAGATAGAGGTCGAGCGCAAAAAGAAGAAGGAAGGCAGCGAGGACGAATACGAGACCGTGCGCGAGGTTGAGATCCTCAACAGCATGATCCCGATCTGGAAGAAGTCCTCCTCCGAGACAACCGAGGAAGAGTACGCTTCGTTCTATACCGATAAATTCTACGATTACGAGAAGCCGATCCGCGTTATAACTCAGCACTCCGAGGGCAGCGCGACATATACGGCGCTTATGTTCATTCCCTCTCACGCCCCCTTCAATTATTATACCAAGGACTACGAGAAGGGACTTGAGCTTTATTCGAGCGGAGTTATGATCATGGAAAAATGCTCGGATCTTTTGCCCGATTACTTCAGCTTCGTCAAGGGTCTCGTTGACTCCCAGGACCTTTCGCTCAACATCTCCCGCGAGATGCTCCAGCATGACAGGCAGCTCAAGATAATGGCAAAGACGATCGAAAAAAAGATCGCAAACGAGCTTGCGAAAATGCTTAAGGACTCAAGAGAGGACTACGAAAAATTCTTCGATGCATTCGGAGTGCAGCTTAAGTTTGGTCTTTACTCGGACTACGGTATGCATAAGGATACTCTTAAGGATCTTGTGCTTTTCAAGTCCAAGGACGGCAAATATCTCACCCTTAAGGAATATACCGAGGGTATGAAGGACGGTCAGAGCGCGATCTATTACGCATCCGGTGAAAGCGAGGCTAAGCTTTCCATTCTTCCCCAGGTCGAGGCTGTATCCTCGCGCGGATACGAGGTGCTTTTCCTTACCGACGAGGTGGACGAATTTGCGCTCAAGATGCTCGGAAAATACGGCGACTTTGAATTCAAGAACGTCACTGCTGAGGCTCTCGATCTTGCGACTGAGGACGAAAAGAAAAAGATCGGGGATGCAAACGAGGGCGCAAAGGATATGCTCGAGCTTATGAAGGATGCTATCGGCTCTGTAAGCGCGGTCAAGTTCTCGGCTAACCTCACGAAATACCCCGTTTGCCTTTCAAGTGAGGGAGACCTTTCGGTCGAGATGGAAAGAGTACTTAAGAGAATGCCCGGAGCTGAGGGTGTGCCCGAGGCTAAGGTCGTGCTTGAGATCAATCACTCTCACCCGATATCAGAGAAGCTCTTTAAGCTCTTCGCCGAGGATAAGGAGACTCTTAAGAAGTATGCGAAGATACTTTATTCCGAGGCTTGCCTCATCGGCGGTGTCGGCGTTTCCGACCCCAAGGAATTCGCCGAGCTTATCTCCGAGCTTATGATTTAAATATTAACACGGGGCTGCTTCATTTAGGCATAACCCAAAAAGAGCGAAGATTCCGTCTAAAAAATACGGTTTCTTCGCTCTAATTTTATGCCTTGTTGTTTTTTTGAGGTTGAAATTTTGCAAATTTCTTCCTTTTAATGCTCTTTTTGGGTTATGCCTAAATTAAGCAAGCCCCAAAGGTGTTTCGCACTAAGAATTCAGATTTTTACTTGTTTTTGTACGAATGCCTTTATCTATCTGAATTCTTAATGACTCAGTACCTTTTCTGCTTGCTTTAGTCAAAATAAGCAAAACAATGCAAACTTTTTATATCGCTTTTATTGACATTTGCTATATACAAATGCTATAATATAATTAATAATACTTAAAAATCATTACGGAGGTAAAGAAGTATGAAAAAAATTTTACGCATCACGTTTTTAGCGCTTTTCGTACTCACTCTTATGCTCGCGCTCGCAAGCTGCGACATAGGCGGCAATAAAGGCGAGCCACCGGTTACGAATGAGTATGAATACAAATTTTCCATCGGAAAGGATGACCATAAGGTCGACTTGGCTTACGTAGTTAAAACGAGCTACACTGCGGGCGACAATATCACCTCTTACGAGGTCTTTACCAAGGTCGGCGACAAGATGATGACCGATTCTCTTGCAATGAGTACTTTTTCGGGAAAAGACGGTACCGTGCAGGCCGGAGAAATGGAGTTTAAGCTCGAGGGCGGCGTTCTTTCCTACGTTTCTGGCGATGGCTACAGTTTTGTTCCTCAATACTCTTTCTTCGCAGGAACGTATCAGCTTCATGAGGACTCGACCTTATCTGAGAATGATAAGTATAAGGACGTGGATTTTTCACTCGTTCTCAATGCGGACGGAACCGGAGAGTTTATTGACGAGCCTCTTATATACTATCCCATCGATTCGATCACGGTAATTCTTGTTGCGGACGCGGATCAGGATGACGGTCTTCTCGTAAATTTACGCGACGGTAACACTTACACCCTCAATAACGACTCCCTTTCCTTTAATTTTACCATTGGGGCAAAAATGGAGGATTTTTATAAGATCTATTTCGATAGCTATGCGAACCATAAAACGGGCGACGGAATATTTAAGCATTACGCACTTCGATACAACGATACCCATTTCTTTATGACCGGGGAAAATTGGCTGATCGGTTCGTACGAGAAAAAAGACGAAAATACGATGGTTCTCCGTAATATTTACGCCGAGGCAGAGGGTGATACCACCAAGCCCGAGATAATTTTATACGACGACTGCTTTGATTTTGACCGAGCTAAGGTATACACCGGCGAAAGCGGTTCCGTTTACTTTTACAAAAACGGAACGGCTTACGCATCCCTGAATTATACTTACTTTTCTGAAAACTGCTCTATTCCCAATGGAATGGAAGGAGTCGACGTTCCCGCGATCTACGTTCCCGAATACGATACTACCTACGTTTTCGATAAGGAAACTCTCGAAACCTTATATAGGGTAGAAGGCGATACCTATATTGATCCCAAGAATTTTAACGTATATAACGACGTTTGCGATCAGCCGAATGCCCAGCCTCACGTAAACATTCTGATCTCCGAGGATAAAAACGAAGTATACTTCGAATACACCTATCCTTCCGAGAATATAGTTATCTACAAAAAAGATGATAAAACAGAGTCGATCTTCAATAATTCGGCAATCACTCTAAACGAAAGCTTCTATTTCTTCATTGAGAAAGACAAATACGTTTCCGTACCCTTTGACTATTTACCTGTTCTCAGCTCTATGCGGAGATCGGTGACGGAATTTGAAATAATCAGCGGTGTATCGGTAAGCTATAATTGCTATCCTATGGAGAATACCTACAATGATTACGCTGCTGATGACGTTTACTTTGTAACAGCGTCATGGGACGAGAGCATCATTTATTTCTCTATCGATCTCGAAAAATCGCCCGACGGAGATTACTTGTTGTATAATATCTTCTCATCCGAAAACAATACTCTGCTTGCAGAGCATGCTCCCGGTACGAACGTTCTTATTACGGACGAAAATCTCGCCGTTATAAAAAAGACGGACGAGAAAGTCTCTTTTGCTCGCTTCGATAGGATAGAAGCCGTACGCTTCAGCTACGTTGACACGGACGACGGATTTATCACAGTCTATGATCCGATCGGTAAATACTATTATCTTATAGACGAAGAGTCGCTCTTAATTGAATATATGATAAAGGACGAGGATTACTCGGGACTTAAGGATCCTCGCTTCATCAAAGCGGCAGGCATTGAAAACGTCACGATCAAGGATAATCACTACTATAATCAGCATCACTTCAGCGACCTTATAGTGGTCGGAAATAAGCTCTATAAGCCCACAAGCTGCGTATACGATTACAAGTGCGCGGTCTATGAGGCTTACGAATGCGCATTCCCGAAGATCATGGCAGGCGAGGTAATTGAATATCAGGTCACCTATTACGACTATGATCTTTCGAAGGACGTAACAAAGCCCTTTTACTACTACATAAACGAAAATGGTTATTACGAACTTAAGGAAGTATATGAATGGCTCGACCCCGCGGGACTTGCGGACTTCACCCCGGTAGATGGCTCGGTAAAGTATTACTCCGCTCATCACAACGGATATAACGTGGATATGACACTTGAGACCGCTAAGTATAAAGACGCAAACGGCACCGAATATCTGCTTATCTTAGGTTACACTCTCGTTGATAGCTACGATTTAGGTAATACCGTCACCACCGCAAAAATGGATATGTACACCTTAGCCTGCGGAACGTGCGTTGAATCCGAGGGCGGATTTACTCTGTACGCTGCAAACGGCATTTACACCGTCACGATAAGCGGCGATACTGCGACCGTCACCTATACGGCATAGATCTGCTTCGTGTAAATCACAAAAGCAATAAAGCATAACAAAAATTAAATAACAAAAGAGTGAGGTTGATTTTTTTCCTCACTCTTTTATAAATGCATATTTTTTAATGGCGGTCCTTTTCGGTGAAGCGGTCTATATCTTCTCCATCCTCGGGATCTTGATCTTCGCCATGCTCGGGCGAAGTAGGTACGCCTTCTTCGCGATCCTTATTATCAGGCGTGTGATCGGAGCGATCTTCATTTTCACCCTGCTCCGTACCGTGCGCGTCTTCGTCTCGCTCGGGTATAAATGACGCCTTTTCCTTTACTGTTTGCGCCTCCGGATCTATCTCAAGCTCGTATTGATCGGAGCCGATCTTTACGGTGATTTCGTATATAAGCTTAAGAGCGAAGCTTCCGTTTTCCCGCACGGGGCGGTAATTCACTTTTACAGTATTCTCTTTTATATCGCTGAAAAGAAGATCCGAACCAAGCTTTTCCGATAGATAGGAAAGCACAAGTTCAAGCGCCTTATCCTTATCAGTATAGAGGTTATCAAGGACGCCCGAGATTATATCCGAGCCCGAAGGGGACATATCAGGATCTTTACGATCTTCATCCTTATCATTCTCATCCTTAGGCGGCTTACCGCTCTCGTTCTTATCGCCGTCCGACTCAGGCTTCGACGGAGCTTCGGGGGTCTCTCCCTCGGCATTATCCTCGTCTTTATCCGCCTCGCCTTCCTTCATAATGGCGTATATCGCGTTAAGCTCGCCGATGGCTACCTTCGAAAGCTCGCCTCGGTCTTTCTCGGAATAATCGTCAAGTCCCTCTATGATCTTATTGATAAGAGACATCTTGCCGAGGGATACCGAATTCTCTTTTGCGTGAGTCTCTGTTTCCTCATCCTTTGATACGTCCTGAGCAACTATCGAGCAGGTAATACCTGATTTTTGCACAATATCGTTTACATTATCAACTATATTCGTCAAAAGTCCTGTGAACTTCTCGCTGCTCGCATCAACGCTGACAAGCATAGAATTTGCGCCCGACGTGAGATATCCATTCATATACATCGAGCCGATAACGGCGTTGAGCGCGGTCTTTATATCCGTGCCGATAAGGTTCATATCGCCGAGTATTTTTTTCGCATCCTCATTACCCGGGGCGCAGGCTGCAACACGGTTTTCGGTATTGACCTGAAGCTCAATGCTGGGATTGACGTCTATAAAAACGTTGGCAAGCTCGGTATCCTCACCGCTGTCTTGTGCAGAAAACTCTAAAAGATTTCCAACGGCGGCGCCGATAATAAATACTATAAGGAAGGATGCGACAAGAGACGCAACTTTTACGTAGATCGGCGCTCTTCTCTTCTTATTTGTGACTATAACTCTCTCTTTCAGCTCATCCTTCTCGCGAGAGTCATTTTTGCAGGACTCTATTATCCTCGATCGCAGGTCGGGAGTTTCACTTGCGAAAGAGGTCTTTATTTTATTTTTAAGATCTTTATCGTTCATTCTTCCTCCTCTGCGATATCTCTTAATTTTTTGATCGCTCTGTTATATTTTGAAAGCACCGTTCCAAGCGACTTATTAAGCATTACCGCTATCTCGCGGTGCTTAAAGCCCGAAACTGCGTGCAGGACCACGATCTCCCTCTCATCCTCGTCAAGGCTCTGAAGAAGCCTTCTCACGAAATCGCTCTTGACGGTATCCGCTTCGAAGGACTCTGCCGCGGCATCGGCTTCGCCTATCGTCTCATCATAGGAAATATGCCTTGACTTAAGCTCACGGTGGCGCTTCGCAATATTCATTGCGATCGTGATTATCCAAGCCATAGGCTTTCCCTCGGGAGTGTATCTCGAGGCGTACCGATATATTCTGACGAAGGTATCGTGCAAGACATCCTCGGCGTCCTCGCTATTTCTTAGCTTTGATAGGGCGTATGCGTAAACGTCATCCTTTACGAGATCGTAAAGCTCGCCGACGGCATCCGCGTCCTCATTTGCTATACGGGATAGCAGATATTCAATTTTTTCGTTTCTGGTCTGTGCCTCTGCTACCGTCAGAAAAATAAACACGTCACGCCCGCCATTTCAGATTTTTTTGAGAAGTGGGGCGCGAAAAATTGACACGCCCCTTTAAATTATATCAAATCGAGGTCAAAAAATCAATAGCTTCTCAAAAAGATCTATTACTGCGCGATATCAGCTGCGGTCGTGTCTTCGCCTTCGCCCTCTGTGTTTTCGGTCTCGGCGGTATCGGTAACGGGGGTCTCGGGAGTTTCGGTCTCTACAACTATTTCAATAGCCTCGCCGTTCTTGGAAGCTCTGATAACGGTCGCGCTGAACGCCTCAATAACTACCTCGTACTTATCGCCGTCTTCGGTCTCAAGCTTAACAGAGATAAGCATTCCGCGCTCGCCGTCATGGAACTTTACCTTGGTCTCCTTAACGCCGTCTCTATCAAGACCGAGAAGCTTAAGAGCCTCTGCTATTGCCTCGGTCCTTCCGATGGGCTCGCGGTGAGCGGGCTTTTCCTCGGGCTTCTCCTCAAAGTCGCCATCGGGCTTTCCGTCATCATCTTTATCCTCGCCCTTGCCGAAGATAGCATCGATCATCTCATCGCGGAACTTCTCTCCGTCCTCGCGCCAGCCCTCAAGCTCTTCTCTCTTTTCTTCTTCAAGCTTGCCGAGCATTTCTTCTATGATCTCCGGTCTTTCGTCAAAGAACTTATCTATCTCGCCGTCTACGTCAAACTCCTTCACAGGCTCTTCTTCTCTATCAAGTATATCGCCGAGAGCAGCGTCGATCTCGAACTCATACTCGGTCTCACCAAGGACAAATTCTACCTCGTATACCATTTTACCGTCCTCGCGTGAGAGGCGAGCCTCAAGATGAAGAACGTCATCTGCCGTTACGGTAAGCTCCTCGGTTGAAACTGCGAGAAGAGCCTTCTCAATTGCGGCTTCCTTGCCGATAAGTGTCTCTTCAAGAGCCTTTTCGAACTTCTCGAAATGCTCCTTTACGTCTTCTCCGGTCTCACCGAGAAGAAGTCCAAGTCCGCTCATATCGAGACCTGCAAGATCCTCCTCGTCAAGCTCGGGGAACTCGCCTCTGATCTTCTCGATAACGTTTGCCTTACCTACCGAAATGTCATACTTTTCGGAAAGCTCGCGAAGCTCCTCAATCGCCTTATCCTCAAGCTTCTGAGCTATAATTCTTGCCTTTTTGCCATGCTTTTCAAGATTCTTGCCGATCTTCTTATAGAGTCTATCGGTAAGCTTCTCGGGCTTTGCGGTGTCCTCTTCGGGCGCATCATCGGTGGTGCCCTCTGCGGGAACGTCCTCGGTGGTGGTGTCCTCGGTGGTGGTGTCCTCGGTCACGGTCTCTTCTTTCTCAACGGTAACAAGCACGGAAGGCTCGCTCTCGTCTACGTATCCCTGCTCGACCGCCTCGTCAAGAACGGTATCGATCGCCTCATCTGCGGTCAATCCCTCGACCTCGACCTCTGCCACTACCGTCTCGCCATCCTCGTTGGTGCCCTCAGCGGCGATAACCGTCTCATCTGCTGCGAGATAAAATCTCACACCGGGGTTGATATCTACGGTAAATACCGTTTTTGCGCTGTCAAACGCCGTATCGGTGACACCCGTGTCGCCTTTTTCGGTATCATCTGATACCTGGCATCCCGTAAATACGGTAAGCGCCATTGCTAAAATAAGTAAGAATGCTGCTAATGTTTTTTTCATTTTTCTTTCCTCCGTTTTTTAAGGGCTTTTTTGCTCTTACGTATAATAAACGATCGGGAAAATGCTTTTATTGCAAAATTTCTAAAATTTTTTTCGTTTTGTTTGACAATTATTTTTTATATGTTATAATATATATGTAAAATATTATTGGAGGAAATATTTTGTTTTCGGTATTACTTAAAAAGCTTAAGGAATCAACGGTTTCGGTACTGCCCGTAGTTGCGATAGTTTTTATTTTAAATCTCACGCCTATCGTCAGCTTTACTATGCCCGAGACGATCACCTTCCTTGTATCTGCCGTATTTCTTATCGTTGGTATCGCGCTTTTTAATCTCGGCGCGGACCTTGCTATGACTCCTATGGGAGATCATATCGGCTCGGGTCTTACCAAGCTTAAGAGCGTTCCTCTCCTGCTTTCGGTATGCCTTGCCATGGGCGTGCTTATAACGGTTGCAGAGCCTGATCTCTCGGTGCTTGCAAGCCAGGTCAGCGCAATAATCAACTCAACGGCGCTTATCGTGACGGTCGGAGTCGGCGTTGGAATATTCCTTCTGCTTGCCGTTCTTAAGATCATATTCAGAAAATCGCTCTCGCAGATGCTCATATACTTTTATATGATGCTTTTCGCATTCACGGCTCTTATCATAGTTCAAGGCAACGGTGCGCTTATTCCCATGGTGTTTGACTCGGGCGGAGTTACTACAGGACCTATCACAGTTCCCTTCATTATGGCGCTCGGCGTTGGTATCGCATCAACGATAGGCGGTAAGAATGCGGGCGAAAACTCATTCGGTCTTATAGCTCTTTGCTCTGTCGGTCCTATGCTTGCGGTCCTTATTCTCGGCTGCCTTGTTACGGGAGAGATGCAATTTGTCCCCGAATATACCTTTGACAATAGCTTTGGAAACATTATATCCACCCTCTTCCATACATCCGAGGAAGTAATCATAGCGCTTGGACTTATAATTGCTTTCTTTATAGTTCTTCAGATAGTTTGCTTAAAGCTCCCGAAGAAGAAGCTCATTCAGATCGCTATCGGTCTTGGATATACCTTTATCGGTCTCGTTATCTTCCTTTCCTCTGTTTCTATCGGATTTATGCCGCTTGGATACAAGCTCGGCGCAGAGCTTTCGGGCAATAAGCCTGTGTTTATAATCTTCTCCTTCGTCATCGGTATGGTGGTAGTTCTTGCCGAGCCTGCCGTCCACGTGCTTAATAAGCAGGTCGAGGAGATCACCGAGGGAACGGTATCCCGCGGCTCGATGATGATCGCGCTTTCGATCGGCGTTGGCTGCTCTATCGGGCTTTCGGCTCTCAGAATAGTATTCGGATTTTCTATCCTTTATTATTTAATACCCGGATATCTCATTTCTCTCGGACTTTCATTCTTCGTGCCCCCGCTTTACACGGCTATCGCATTTGACTCGGGCGGAGTTGCAAGCGGTCCTCTGACCTCAAGCTTCATTCTTCCCTTCGCCGTTGGCGCGGCTATGGCTCTTTCCGGAGCAAATAGCGTTCTTACCGATGCATTCGGCATCGTTGCTATGGTTGCTATGGCTCCCCTTATCACTATCCAGCTGCTCGGCTTCAGAGCAATTCTTTCGAAGAAGATCAAGGAAAGAATAGCAATGAACAGGATATTGAATGCAGACGACGAGCAGATAATCGACTTTATGTAAAGGAGAAAGGTATGGCAAAAAATAAAAACGTCAAGGAAAAGCATGACACTCCCGGCGCATCTATGCCCGCTCCGGGCAAAATGCAAGTGCTTTTCACGGTTGTCAACCGTAATAAGACCGAATTTTACGTTGACCTTCTCCACAATTACGAGATAAATCTGCAGCTCGTTCTTTCCGCTCAGGGAACGGCGAGCGATAAGATCCTATCGCTGCTCGGTCTGACCGAGACGGATAAGTCGGTCATTATAAGCATAATGCGTAAGGACAGATCAAAGGAAGTCCTTGGAGTGCTTGAGGAGAAGTTCAATTCCGTCAAGGGCGGTAAGGGTATCGCATACACGGTGCCGATGTCAAGCACTATCGGCGTAGCTATCTATCAGTTTCTTTCCAATAAAACCGCAGGAGGTATTATTTAATGAGTAATTATAGCCATGAGGTTATTTTCTGTATAGTAAACGCAGGCTTCGAGGATGAAGTCATGGATGCCGCAAGAGAGTTTGGCGCAAGAGGCGGAACTGTCATCAGAGCGAGAGGCACGGCAAGCGCCGAGGCGGAAAAGCTCTTCAATATCGCGATCCAGCCTGAGAAGGAGATCGTTATGATCCTTGTTGACAGTAAGATCAAGAATGATATTCTCCACGCGCTTTATAAGGCGGTTGGGCTTAATACTCCCGGTCAGGGAATTGCTTTCACCGTACCCGTTGAGGACGTTGTCGGTCTCACGGGGCAGAAGATAGAGGATGCGGAGTAAGTCAAACACTTCGCCAAGAGGCATAGCGAAATAATTGACTTGCCTCATTCGGTAATCGAGTAGGAAGCTAACCATTAATTGATTAGCTGTCCTCTCACACCACCGTGCGTACCGTTCGGTACACGGCGGTTCAATCATAAATGATGCAGAGACTTGTACGCCTCGGATATGTCATAATATCCTCGGTATGCAA
>JAFTQV010000056.1 GCA_017462605.1 Clostridia bacterium
AAGGACGTTTACGAGAAGCTTAGCTTTGATTATCTTATCCGTTCGTATTTCTACACGGGTGAGAACGTCGACAAGATAGCGTATGTTTATCACGCGGCAGGACTTATCGGAAATGAGAAGGTAGAGGCATTCCTCGAGAAGTATATTGATCTCGTTTGCAGAGTATACAAAGAGCCCGAGTTCAGCTTCACCGCATCAGATGTGATATCAGCATCTGAGGAGCTTCTTGCTGACTTTATGGCATTATCTCCTTCCGATCGCTACGGTATTTGCGCGCTGCTTCACTGCGATTACCGTAACAACGTGCTTGAGGAATCTATCTTCAAGTGCATAATGGAAGACGATAAGATCAACGCTTACAACCTGTTTACGAAACTTATTCTCAATGCTTACAGCACGACTCTTAGCGACGAGGCATTCCTTGTGTTTGCGGATCTGCTTGTTGCGACCGAGCATTCAAGCCTCTATAATTTCAGAGTTGACGGCGATGATGATTTTATCGAGGAGATGGATAAAATAGTAGCTTCCATCGCAAATCTTTCTCTCGAAGAGCAGACGAAGCTCAAAACTGTATTTAATAATGTTTTTGTGATCTACGACGAGCTTAAGGCTCCCAAGAGTACAAATATTTCAGATTATCAATCGAAATTTGATGAGCTTATGACCGTGATCAATCGCTTCTTCAAATTGAATTATGATATTAATTTAAGCGATAGCGAGAATAAGTCGAGCGAATACGCCCTTCTCTTTGCAAATTATGAGAAGGCGAGAAAGCTTGCTGATGAGATCCTCCTTATTGAAAATGAAGATGTGCTTTACAACTTCTATTATACTGTGTATACATTCAATACAGTCCTTGATGAGGATGATACGCAAAAGGATTTCTCAGGTTCTCTTGATTTGATCCTTGAGGAAATGACCGCCATACACACCAATATTCTTCTTAACGCCAATGTAACCGTTCAGTATAAGGAAGCCGAGGACGGTGAGAGCGAAGACGATTATATGACCGATATCAACGCTTTCTACGTATACGACGTTTCCGGCATCAGTGATTTCCTTGCAGAGGCGTACGATATTATGTGGGCGCAGTACAATGGAACCGCATCAGAGCTTGATACGGCGCTCGTGCTTTCCGTTATGAATAAAAAGATTGATTTTGATGCAGATGCTGCGTTTGCATTTAAATCCCTCAATATCGATGTTCTTTATTATGACGCTGTGCGCGAAGCATTTAAGGGTCATATCTCTGAAGAAGCATATGCGATGTTGGAAAAGCTCATTGCCGCAGATAATGCGTATGCAACTTATGTAACAGAGGATATCAAAAAGAATCTCGAAGCCTTCGAAAATGCCATTGCTGAGATGAAGAGCTCGTATGAGGCTCTGGCTGATAAAGCATCCTTTGAAGATTTCATCAATATCTATAATAATATTATTGAAAAATATGATGAAATTAAGGCTGCCGAAGAAGAAGAAAAAGAACCTTCGGAAGAATAAGATCTATATAGTCTTTTCTTCTAAATAATAAAAGCGAAGACTTGATAATAGTTGCATAAAAGCACTATTGTCAAGCCTTCGCTTTATTATTATTTCTTTGTTTTTCCAACGCTTATTCTGCTCATAGCTCTTGAGAGCTTCGCCTTAAGAACAGCCTCTTCCTTTTCGGTATTTACAACCTTAAGCTTTTCCTCAGCCTCTGCCTTTGCGCGCTCTGCGCGACCAAGGTCTATCTCGTCTGCAAATTCGAAGGTAGTAGCGAGAAGAGTGACCGTCCCGTCCGAGACGGAGACAAAGCCGCCTGAGACGGATGCGAGTCTTTCAGTACCGTCCGAAAGGACGAGCCTTGCTCTGCCGATGCCGAGAAGACCGAGAAAGTCCGCGTGCCCCTTAAGAAATTCAACGTCGCCGTTAGTCGTTCTGACCGTGATGCTCTTGACGGTATCTGAAAATCTTTTGCCGTCGGGAGTGACGATCTTAACAAGAAGATCCTTCATTTCCTCACCTCTCTTACTTTGCGCCGATAGCCTTAGCTTTTTCTATCGCTTCGTCTATTGTGCCAACGAAGAGGAAGGCAGATTCGGGAAGATCATCGTGAAGACCCTCGATTATCTCCTTGAAGCCGCGGATAGTCTCCTTAAGCGGAACGTATTTTCCTTCCATACCCGTGAACTGCTCGGCAACCGAGAAGGGCTGAGAGAGAAATCTCTGTATCTTTCTTGCTCGGCTGACTATAAGCTTATCCTCTTCGGAAAGCTCTTCCATACCCATAATGGCGATGATATCCTGAAGCTCCTTATAGCGCTGGAGTATGCTCTGAACTCCGCGCGCTACCTCGTAATGCTCGATACCGACAATATCAGGCGAGAGCATACGCGAGGTCGAGTCAAGGGGATCGACTGCGGGATAGATACCGAGAGAGGCAATGCCTCTTGAAAGAACCGTTGTTGCATCAAGGTGAGCAAAAGTTGTTGCAGGTGCCGGGTCAGTAAGGTCATCCGCAGGCACATAAACAGCCTGGATTGATGTAATAGAGC
>JAFTQV010000057.1 GCA_017462605.1 Clostridia bacterium
TATGTCGGATATTATGCGAAAGAAGTACATAACGGAGAAAGTAAGATAGTAAATAAGGACGGATTTTTATTCTATACTTATGGTGATACAAACTATCTTATCAGATGCACCGGAAACGCAACTGAGCTTATACTTCCCGAAAGCTATAACGGCAAGAATTACGAGATTAATGATAATTTGTTCTATAATTGTTCAAGTCTTACAAGCGTAACGATTCCAAATAGCGTTACAAGCATCGGCGATGTTGCGTTCTATAAATGCACAAGCCTTACAAGCGTGACGATTCCGAATAGCGTCACAAGCATTGGAGATAGAGCGTTCGACGGCTGCAAAAGCCTTACAAGCGTAACTATTCCGGACAGTGTCACAAGCATCGGCGATTTTGCGTTCGACAGCTGCAAAAGCCTTACCAGTGTGACAATTCCAAATAGCGTCACAAGCATCGGAGTTAGAGCGTTCGGAGATTGTACGAGCCTTACAAGCGTAACGATTCCGAATAGTGTTACAAGCATCGGAAAATCCGCGTTCTCACAGTGCGAAAGCCTTACAAGCGTAACTATTCCGAATAGCGTCACAAGCATTGAAAAATATGCGTTCTGGCATTGCACCAGCCTTACAAGCATAACTATTCCTAATAGCATCACAAGCATAGGCGAATATTCATTTTCTTGCTGCAAAAACCTTACAAGTGTAACTATTCCTAATAGTGTCACAAGCATCGAAGAATCCGCATTCTCTTGCTGCACAAACCTTACAAGTGTGACAATCGGAAATAGCGTTACAAGTATCGGTAATTCTGCGTTCGAACTTTGCGATAAACTTGTTGAGGTAATAAACAAATCGTCGCTTAATATCTGGATAGAAAGCAAAGATTACGGTTATGTAGGATGTTATGCGAAAGAAGTACATAACGGAGAAAGTAAGATAATAAATAAGGACGGATTTTTATTCTATACCTATAGCGGTACAAACTATCTTCTTGGCTACGAAGGAAATGCAACCGAGATTATATTTCCCGATAACTATAACGGCGAAAAATATGAGATTTATAAAGATGCGCTTTATGGTAACGCAAACATTACGAGTGTAACTGTTCCTGACAGTGTCACAAGCATCGGAGACAGTGCGTTCTATAATTGTTCAAGCCTTACAAACGTAATGATTCCAAATAGCGTTACAAGTATCGGTTATCATGCATTCTCTTATGATCTATTTTCTTTCACGGGTTACGCATACCTTACGAATGTTACAATCCCGAAGCGTTTTGAAGGAAAGCTGAAAGGTATATTCCCGGACGAGGTGCTTGCAAAGAAAGAAGTCTTCCATTTCAGTGCGGCGCAAGATTTACCCGAGAAAAATATCCTCGAGATCGTGAATGGCGTTCTCATTAGGGTTCATAATAGAAGTATAACAGAGATTGATATCCCCGAGGGCGTTGTTAAGATAGGAGACCGCGCTCTTGAAGGCTGCAAGCTTTTGACGTCGGTAAAGATCCCCGAAACGGTCAAAGAGATCGGAGACTCGGCTTTTTATAAATGCGTAAAGCTTGAATCGGTATCTATCCCCGATTCGGTGTATTATATCGGAGTTAATGCATTCGATTCATGTACTGCGCTTCGGGAAGTAAAGCTACCGAGCTCACTCAGTCACGTTGACGGATTTGGCAACTGCACAAGCTTAAGCCATATAGATATTCCGAAAACCGTACGCAGTATCTGCTCATGGGCTTTTACCGACTGTGTAAAGCTTGATGAGGTAGTATTACCGCCCTTACTTGAGGATATCGGAGACTGGGCATTTTACGGCTGCAGAGCTCTTAAAAAGATCGAAATACCGTATACGGTAAAGACAGCGGGCAGATGCTCTTTCGAAAAATGCCCGGCATTAAAAAGCATGAAGCTTCCGTATCACCTTAAGGGAAGCCTCGATGAGATGACAGGGCTCAAAGAGTCGGAGCGAGGTAATATAAGCATCGAATACGTGCCGCTTGATCCGAAAAAATTCAAAACAGCAGGCGGCAGGATCGAAGAATGCCTTGTAAAGGATATTTACTCGGTAGAGATCCCCGAGGGTGTCATCGGTATAGAAAGCTATGCATTTAAGGGCTGCGCAAGGATTAAGCACGTAACGGTATCGGATAGCGTTGAAAGTATAGCGGAAAACGCATTTGCAGACTGCGCTGCGATCGAAGCGGTAACTATTCCTAAGCGCTTCAAGTCCGAGATCAAGGATATCTTCCCGAAGGAGATCTTTAAGCTCTTCGGCGGAGCAAAGATAACTTACATATAAAGTAAAAAAGGAGGTCGGCCATGAGAAATAAAGAGAGAGCCAATTTTAAGCTCGTCAGCGAATTTGCGCCAACGGGCGATCAGCCCGAGGCCATCAGAGCCTTGGTTCAGGGCATCGAAGCGGGCGAAAGAGCGCAAACTCTCGTCGGTGTAACAGGCTCGGGCAAGACCTTCACTATGGCAAACGTTATCGCCGAGGTAGGCAGACCCGCTCTCGTCCTCGCGCATAATAAAACGCTTGCCGCTCAGCTTTGTACGGAGTTCCGCGAGTTCTTCCCCGAAAATGCGGTTGAGTATTTCGTCTCCTACTACGATTACTATCAACCCGAGGCATATATACCCGGAAAGGATATGTATATCGAGAAGGATGCGATGATCAATGACGAGATAGATATGCTGCGCCATAGCGCAACGAGCGCTCTCTTCGAGAGAAGAGACGTTATCATCGTCGCCTCGGTCTCCTGCATTTATTCGCTCGGAGATCCTATGGAATACGAGAGCTTACTTGTTTCGGTAAGACCGGGAGCTTTTCTCTCGCGTGATGAGCTGATAGCAAAGCTCGTTTCGATCAGCTATGAAAGAAACGACGTCAATTTTATGAGAAATAAATTCAGAGTCAGAGGCGATACGGTAGAGATCTTTCCCGCAAACGCGAAGGAAGAGGCGATACGCGTTGAGTTCTTCGGCGATGAAATAGAAAGAGTCACCAAGATCAATACGGTGACGGGAGCGGTAAAGGAAGAGCTTTCCTACGCCGCGGTTTTCCCTGCGACTCACTATGCCGTTTCAGATGAGAAAAGAGAAGCAGCTCTTCGTGAAATAGAAGCGGAGATGAGAGAAAGAGTTGAGTTCTTCAAGTCTCAGAATAAGCTTATCGAGGCTCAGAGAATAGAGGAAAGAACCAAGTACGATATCGAAATGCTCAGAGAGGTCGGCTTCTGCTCGGGAGTTGAGAACTATTCAAGAGTCCTCTCGGGCAGACCAGAGGGCTCAACTCCCTATACGCTTCTCGATTATCTGCCCGATGATTACGTCCTCTTCGTTGATGAGTCTCACGTAACGCTGCCGCAGGTAAGAGGAATGAGCGGCGGAGACTTTGCGAGAAAAAAGAACCTCGTAGACTACGGCTTCCGCCTGCCGAGCGCATTTGACAACAGACCTCTTTTCTTCGATGAATTTTTAGAAAGAATAGGTCAGGTGGTATTCGTCAGCGCAACTCCGTCCGAATATGAAAAGAGCGAAAGCTCAAGTATAGTCGAGCAGCTCATAAGACCCACGGGCCTCGTTGACCCCGAGATAATCGTGCGCGAGATAGAAGGTCAGATAGACGATCTTATCGGCGAGATAAGAGGGGTGACGGCAAGAGGAGAAAAAACTCTCGTCACCACAATGACCACGAAGATGGCAGAGGATCTGACAGAGTATCTCTCCACTCACGGAATAAAGGTCAAGTATATACACCATAGAGTTGAGACCATAGAAAGAATGCAGATCATAAGAGACTTGAGGCGCGGTGAATACGACGTTCTCGTCGGAATAAACCTTCTCCGAGAGGGACTTGATATCCCCGAGGTATCCCTCGTCGCGATACTTGATGCGGATAAAGAGGGCTTCCTTCGAAGCGAGACGTCACTTATACAGACCGTGGGCAGAGCCGCAAGAAACGTCAACGGCAGAGTCATCATGTATGCAGACAGTATAACGAGATCAATGAGAGCGGCGATAGACGAGACCGAAAGACGCCGCAGAATACAAATGGAGTATAACGAGAAAAACGGCATTACTCCGAGGAGCATAACCAAGAAGATAATGGACGTTATCGAGATCGGTAAGAAGGTCAAGGACGAAAACGGTAAGGAAAGAAAGCTTACCCGCCCCGAAAGAGAAAAGCTTATAGAGAAGCTGACTCAGGAAATGAAGGAAGCGGCAAGGCAGCTTGAATTCGAAAAGGCGGCGTATATCCGAGATAGAATTAAGGATCTCAGAACAACGAAATAAATAGAAAAGTGTAAGAAAATGTCAAGAAATATAGTCATAAAAGGCGCAAAAGTTAATAATCTTAAAAATATTGACGTTACTATACCGAGAGACAAGCTCGTCGTACTGACGGGGCTTTCGGGAAGCGGAAAGTCATCGCTCGCGTTTGACACTCTCTATGCCGAGGGGCATAGGCGCTTCGTTGAGAGCCTTTCAAGCTATGCGAGAATGTTTATAGGTCAGATGGATAAGCCCGAGGTAGATCTTATCGAGGGGCTTTCTCCCGCGATATCGATAGATCAGAAGACAACCTCGAAGAACCCGAGATCCACGGTAGGAACGGTAACCGAGATATACGACTATCTCCGTCTGCTTTACGCAAGAGTAGGTCATCCGCACTGCCCGGTATGCGGTAAGGAGATCACTCAGCAGACGCAGGATCAGATAGTGGATAGAATATTATCGCTCCCCGAGGGGGAAAGAATAGCAGTGCTGTCTCCTGTTGTCAAAGCGGAGAAGGGAAGGCATGAAAAGGTATTTGAGGCGGCGAGAAAAAGCGGCTTCGCCCGTGTCCGCGTGGACGGAAATATGTACTCGCTCGACGAGGAGATAACGCTTGATAAAAATAAAAAGCATACAATAGATATAGTTGTAGATAGACTTGTCATCAAGCCCGATATAACCTCGCGCCTTTCGGATTCCGTTGAGAGCGCGCTTAAGGCATCGGGCGGTAAGGTTACCGTTGTGACAGTTCCCCGTGAGGGCGAGGGTAAAGAGCTTGAATTCTCGCAGAAGTATATGTGCGAGGAGCATGGAATAAGCTTCCCGGAGCTTGAGCCGAGAATGTTCTCCTTCAATAACCCTATCGGCGCGTGCCCCGAATGCGCGGGCATTGGAAATATGCAGAGAATATCCGTCCGCAAGCTTATTCCTCATCCCGAGCTTTCACTCAGAGAAGGAGGCATAGCCGCAAACGGATTTAAGTCTATGACCGAGGATTCCTGGACGGGTCCCGTGCTTGCCGCGGTCGGCAAGGATTACGGCTTTGACCTTGATACTCCTCTTAAGGAGTATTCAGAGCGCGCCATGGACGTGCTTATGTACGGAACGAGAGACGGCAAGAAATACAACGTTATCCGCTATTTCGGCGGCGAAGGCAGAGAGCAGAACGCAACCTTTGACGGTATAGTCAATATAATCGAAAGACGAATGAAGATGGCAGGCGGAGACTATTATCAGGAGTTCGTTGAAGAGGTCGCGTGCCCGAGATGCCGCGGAAGAAGGCTTTCAGATCTTGTTTTAGCGGTGACGGTAGGCGGACTCAATATAGATGAATTCTGCTCTATGACGGTCTCTCGCGCGCTTGATTTCGTGGAAAAAATAGAATTTACCGATTCCGAGGCAACGATAGCCAAGGAAGTCATAAAGGAAGTCAGATCGAGGCTCAACTTCTTGAAGAGTGTAGGACTTGATTATCTGAACCTCAGCCGTACTGCGGGAACTCTTTCGGGCGGCGAGGCGCAGAGAATAAGGCTTGCCACCCAGATCGGTTCATCGCTGACGGGAGTTCTTTATATCCTTGACGAGCCGAGCATAGGTCTTCACCAAAGAGATAACGGTAAGCTTATCGGTACTCTTAAAAATCTTCGTGATCTTGGCAACAGCGTGATAGTCGTTGAGCATGACGAGGAGACGATGAGGGAGTCCGATTATATAGTGGATATCGGACCCGGAGCGGGTATTCACGGCGGTGAGGTGGTTGCCGTCGGCACACCCGATGAGGTCGCCGCATGCCATAGATCGGTGACGGGAGATTATCTTTCGGGCAGAAGAGTTATTGAAGTGCCTAAGACGAGAAGACCCGGCAACGGCAAATTCCTTCGTATTATAGGCGCAGAGGAGAATAACCTTAAGAAAATTGACGTTGATATACCTCTCGGCTGCTTTATCGCCGTCACGGGAGTATCGGGCAGCGGTAAGTCATCGCTCGTCAACGCCGTTCTGTACAGAACCCTCGCCAGAGACCTCAACCGCGCGATAACGTATCCGGGTAAGGTCGAGCGCATAGAAGGGCTCTCGGAGCTTGATAAGGTCATAGCGATAGATCAGAGCCCGATCGGAAGAACTCCGAGATCAAACCCGGCAACCTATACGGGACTCTTTACCGATATCAGAACTCTTTTCGCCAAAACCAAGGACGCCAAGGCGAAGGGCTACGAGGCAGGCAGATTTTCCTTCAATATCAAGGGCGGCAGATGCGAGGCTTGCGAGGGAGACGGAGTCAAATGCATTGAGATGAACTTCCTGCCCGACGTTTACGTCAAGTGCGACGTGTGCCGCGGAAAGAGATACAACAGAGATACCCTTGAGGTCAAATACAAGGGAAAGAATATTTATGACGTGCTTGAAATGTCGGTTGAAGAGGGCATAACCTTTTTTGACGGTATACCGCAGATACAAAGAAAGCTTCAGACACTCTTTGACGTCGGACTCGGCTATATAAAGATCGGTCAGTCCTCAACCACGCTTTCGGGTGGAGAGGCGCAGAGAGTCAAGCTTGCAACAGAGCTTTCAAAGCGCTCCACCGGCAAAACGGTGTATATTCTTGACGAGCCCACCACAGGACTTCATACCGAGGACGTCTCAAAGCTGATAGCAATACTTCAAAGACTTGCGGACGGCGGCAATACGGTAATAGCGATAGAGCATAATCTTGATCTTATCAAGACGGCAGATCATATTATCGACCTCGGTCCTGAGGGCGGAGAGGGCGGCGGAACAGTCGTTGCCTCGGGAACCCCAGAGCAGGTCGCAAAATGCGAAAGATCCTATACGGGAAAATTCCTTCGCGAAAAGCTAATATGAGGTGAAATATGTATTACAGCGCGATAAAAAGATCGGACATCGCCAACGGAGAGGGTATAAGAACCACTCTTTTCGTTAGCGGATGCCGAAATAAATGCAAAAATTGCTTCAACCCCGAGACATGGAGCTTCACACACGGCGAGCCCTTTACCCCTGAGGTGGCAGAGAGCATTCTCGCAACCTTCCGCTCACCCTTTGTGGCGGGAATGACGCTTCTCGGCGGCGAGCCTATGGAGCCCGAAAATCAGCGCGAGCTTTTGCCTTTTATAAGAGAGTTCAAGAAACGATATCCCGATAAAACGCTTTGGATATTCACGGGAAATCTCTACGAGGAGCTGACAGCGGGAGTGGGAAACCACCCGAAATGCACCAATGACACAGCCGAGCTTCTTTCTTATGCTGATATTCTTGTTGACGGAAGATTTGAGGAAGATAAAAAGAGCCTCGGAATAAGATTCAGAGGCTCAACAAATCAACGTATAATAGATATGAATAAGACGAGAGAGACGGGAGAGATCGTCATCTGGGAAGGCTGTAAGCTTGATAAAATTTATAAAAGCGAGGATAAAAAGTAATGAAGATGAAGATAAAGAAGCTTAATGAAAGAGCAAGAATACCCACCTATGGCACCGAGTTTTCGGCAGGCGCGGATCTTTACGCTCTTCTTGACGCACCGCTTACTATCGCTCCGCATACCACGCAGTTTATACATACAGGGCTTGCAATGGAGATCCCCGAGGGATATGCAGGGCTTATATTCGCGAGAAGCGGTCTCGCCTCAAAGAAGGGGCTTGCCCCGGCGAATAAGGTCGGCGTTGTTGACCCCGACTATCGCGGAGAATTTATGGTAGCCCTTCATAATCACACCGATGAAGAAAAGACGGTCGAGGACGGCGAGAGGATTGCTCAGCTCGTTATCGTTCCGTTTATCACGGCGGATTTCGAGCTTTCAGATGAGCTTTCGGATACCGTTCGCGGTGAGGGCGGCTTCGGATCTACGGGTAAAAAGTAAAATTTACAAAATAAAATGCGCTTATGTCAACCGAGAAGGCCGGGCATAAGCGCTTTTTTATTAATTAATCGTTTACTGATTTATTAGTATTGGCTTTCTTTTTATTTTCAATAGAGTCGACCGCATAATTAACGACCTTATTGAGAGCGTAGATAACGAGTATGATAGCACCGATAACGATGAATATACAAAGCATACCCTTCCACATATACTGAAGGGAGTTGACAAATCTCTGAAAATCAATACTTACACCGATCCCGCTGCTTCCGTTATTTTCAGCCCCGTCTTCCGCAAATGCGAAGAGCGAGAAAACCGAGAGCGAAAGAGCTATCATAACGATAAGAAGAAGTATTTTAGATGATCTTTTCATTTTCGGTCTCCTTTCTTAAATAAGAGGAAGCATAAAGCTCAAGATAAGACCGCCTGCGATAACTGATGCGATCTGACCCGAAACGTTAACGCCGATGGACTGCATAAGAAGGAAGTTCTGAGAGTCAGCCTCAAGACCCATCTTATGAACGACACGGCCCGACATGGGGAATGCGGAAATACCCGCAGCTCCGATCATGGGGTTGATCTTTTCCTTAAGGAAGAGGTTTAAAAGCTTAGCGAAGAGAACGCCGCCCGCGGTATCGAAGATAAATGCGAAAAGACCGAGACCGAGAATGAGGAGAGTGCTCCAGTTGAGGAAGAGGTCTGCCTGCATCTTGGTAGCGATGGTGATACCGAGGAATATAGTGACGAGGTTTGCAAGAACCTTCTGCGCAGTCTCGGAAAGAGAATCAAGAACTCCGCACTCACGGATAAGGTTACCGAACATAAGGAATCCAACGAGGGCAACCGATTCGGGAGCAACGAGACCTGCGATAACTGTGATAACGATGGGGAAGCAGATCTTGACAAGCTTGGATATCTTCTGAGGCTTATAGGGCATTCTGATCTTTCTTTCCTTCTCGGTAGTCATAAGCTTGATTACCGGAGGCTGAATGATAGGAACAAGAGCCATATATGAATAAGCGGCAACCATTATAGCACCGGTGATCGCCGAGTCGCTTCCGAGAAGCTTCTGAGCAACGACTATCGCGGTAGGACCGTCTGCCGCGCCGATTATACCGATCGATGCAGCCTCGGGAAGCTCGAAGAAGATAGAAGCAAGGCAGAAGGTAAAGAATATACCGAACTGAGCCGCGGCTCCGAATATCATAAGCTTCGGGTTACTGAGGACAGGGCCAAAGTCGATCATCGCTCCGATACCGATAAAGAGTATGAGAGGGAAAAGCTCGTTGGCAATACCCGCATCAAAAAGGGTGGTGAGAGGACCGTGTTCTCCAATAGCGCCGGAAAGCGGAAGGTTAACGAGAATAGTTCCGAATCCGAGAGGGAGAAGAAGGGTAGGCTCCATTTCCTTCTTGATAGCAAGGAAAATGAGAACGCCGCCGATGATCCACATGACGATGTGCTTCCAGCTTAGCTGGAGAATGGTTGACCAAAGAATATCCATTTTTGTCTTCCTTTTTCTTTCATTTACAAAATTTTCATCCTTACTATTTTATCACAAATAATATAATTATTTGTTAATAAACTGTTAACAATATACTTTATTAATATGCAATCGCATCAGCGATAGCCTCTCCCAGCTCCGAAATAAAGTATTCCCATATCTTCGGCGCAGATCCCTCGCCTCGGAAGCCGAGAACTATTCCGCCGCCAATGTCGATGACAGCGGCGTAGGTAAGTCCTTTATGAGTCGAGCCATGATACTCCTGCTTCCAGCATTTGAAGTGCGCGTCCTTAAGCACGTTAATGAACCGCTCCTTATCGGGCGTGAAGCTTATTTCGGCTTCATTGCCCTTCATTGTCACGTAGGCTATGTTGCGATCGGGGTAAAGCTTAAATCTGCTTATCGGAATATCGGGGCTCTTGATAGCTATCCCGAAGGATTTCAGAAGATCAAGATTATTGTTGAAGGCGCGATCCTCTATGCTTAGCCTCATAGTGGGTGATGAGCCATCCTCAGAGGCTGTCATACGAAATCTCATATCGTTAATTACGTTCTTTATTACTCTGTCAAAGAATCTGCCGCTGTATGCGAAGGTTTCCTCTCTTATAGCGGCTATATATACACTAAAGTTAGCATAATCGGTCGTTTTTGATATTATATAGAGAATATCAAAGTAATTGATCTTCTTGGTGATATCCTCAAAAAATATAAGGTGATCAGCGCCGAAAAGAGCAGCTTTTTTATCGAGCCCCGTGATCGGAATACCGAGCGTAAGCCCCACCTTGCCGACTTCCTCAAGCTTTCTTGAAAGGAAGTAAAGGAGCGGGCAGGTCCTTTCCGAAAGGTATATATCCTCATCGCTTTTTATCATATCGGGTAGTATTATTTTTCGGGTATGACGGTCTATGGCAACAGTATTACCGCCCGCCTTCATCTCGCATAAGCTCTCGCTTATTCCGAAGCCTAAAGACATCAGCATACAAAGCTCGTGAAAGCTTACCTTATCTGAAGGATAGCTTCTCAGATGAATGAATTCCTCGTATTCAACGGGATCTTCAATTTCGATTATGTAGCAGTCATCGTATATTCTGTCAACGTAAAAGCAGATAAGATCGTAAAAACCGGGGAAGTCCTCTTTGCGTGAGATTCTTATGAATTTTGCGCCCATATATCTTGCGAATTTTATCTGATATTCGATCAGGGCGAAGGCATCGTCTCTGTTGCCGCCGTCAAGCCCGAATTCAATAGCGTCCATATATGAGTCGTATGCGGAAAAGCCGTATTTATCCTCGGTAAGATATTCTTTTGAGGATGAAAAATAGGCGTCGATATAAGATTCGGTGTAAAGCGAAACGTAATAGCAGGGCTTTCCCGATCTGTCATCCTTATCGTGGGTGTAATTATATTCGTTATCGGGATAGTCTCTCCACCATCCTTCGTTGGCAAATTCGTCAACTCGCAGATATCTGAAATGATCGGGGGATTCATCTTTAAATACCGCATCGGAATATTTCAAGGCGCATATCTCCTTTGACTGATGTTTTAATCATATTCTAACATAACGTCCGCCAAATTTCAAGAGTCGGTAAAAAACTTAAGTCATATGCTGACCGCCATTGACTTTTTGTTTGGTCTATGGTAAAATTATGAAAAAAGGAAAAGAGGATAGATATGCTGTCGTTTGAAAGTGATTATACCGTAGGCGCTCACGAAAGAGTGCTTGAGGCTCTCGTCAGAACGAACTCCGAGGTTCTTTCGGGATACGGCAATGATATACATACGGAAAATGCAAAAAAGCTCATCAAGAAAGCTTGCGGCGCGCAGAATTCCGAGGTCTTTTTCCTCGTAGGCGGAACTCAGACCAATAAGACTGTCATCGCGACTTGCCTTCGTCAGGGAGAAGCTGTTATTGCTCCCAAAACGGGGCATATAAGCCTGCACGAGGCAGGCGCTATCGAGTACACAGGACATAAGGTGATAGAGCTTGGGGCGAAGGAAGGAAAGCTTGATGCGGATGAGGTCGAGATCTATCTTGAAACCTTTTACGGAGACGAGAATAACTCTATGATGGTTCTTCCGAGGATGATATACATATCGCATCCTACCGAATACGGCACGCTTTATTCTAAAAGCGAGCTTACGCACCTCAGATCGATATGCGATAGATACGGAATGAAGCTCTTCCTTGACGGCGCAAGGCTTGGATACGGGCTAATGAGCAGAAGGACGGATGTCACACTCCCCGATATAGCCGCTCTTTGTCATGTTTTTTACATAGGCGGCACCAAGGTAGGCGCTCTTTGCGGCGAGGCGGTCGTTTTCGCTGAGGGCGAGACTCCTGAAAGATTTTTCAGCCTGACGAAGCAGCACGGCGCGATGCTGGCAAAGGGAAGACTTATAGGAGTGCAGTTCGAGGAGCTTTTCCGAGACGGGCTTTACTTTAAGATAAGCAAAAACGCCATAGACAGAGCAGAAGAGCTTCGTCAGCTTTTTGCTTCGAAAGGATACCGCTTTTTTATAGATTCACCGACGAATCAGCAGTTTATCGTATTGAATACGGAGCAAATGGAGAGAATAAAAAAGGGCTGCGCCTTTTCATTCTGGGAAAAACTTGATGCCGAGCATACCGTCGTCAGGTTTGCGACGGGCTTCCATACCTCGAAGGAGGATATTGAGGCTCTCGGTAAAATAATATAAAAATGCCGCGGACGACCTCGCTTTGAGATGAATTGTCCGCGGCTTTTTGTACACTATGAACAATTCATTGTTAAGTTTTTAACTTAACTTGACAATTAATACCTAATATAGTATAATTTAAACGATTAAAATATGAAAGGAAAAAAGTATGCGTTTTTTTCTCCACGGAGTAAAGGTTCCACATAGAAAAAATACCGAAAAGATGGCTGCAGTCAGAATGCCCGCGCCCGCATCGGTAACCATACCCATGCAGCAGCATATAGGAAAGCCGGCTTTGCCTATTGTTAAGCCGGGTGACGAGGTTTTCGTCGGCACTCTTATCGCAGAGCAGGACGGATTTATATCGTCTCCCGTTTATTCAAGTGTCTCGGGAAAGGTAAAGTCGCTTACCGATCTTCTTATGCCCAACGGAGTAAAGTGCCGCGCTATCGTTATCGAGTCGGACGGCAATATGACTCCCGATCCCTCGGTAGCTCCCCCTACCGTTACCAATAAAGCTGAGCTTGTTGAAGCTATCAGAAGGAGCGGAACGGTCGGTCTCGGCGGCGCAGGCTTCCCGTCTTACGTAAAATTCAATATTCCCGAGGGCAAGACCGTTGACGAGCTGATAATCAACGGAGCGGAATGCGAGCCTTACATCACGAGTGATACGAGGACTATGGTCGATAAGAGCGACGATATGCTTCACGGTATCGTGACAATTCTTGATCTTCTGAATATCCCTCGCGCCGTCATCGGAATAGAGGGCAATAAGAAGGAAGCGATAGCTTCGATGAAGGCTATGGCAGAGAAGGATCCGAGAATAAGTGTCAAGGTGCTTCTCACCCTTTATCCCCAGGGCGCAGAAAAGGTCATAATTTATCACACCGTCGGTAAGGTAACTCCCGCAGGCAAGCTTCCGCTTGACGTTGGCTGTATTGTTACCAACTGTACCACGGTTGCCTGCATAGGCAATTATCTTAAGGTCGGTATGCCTCTCGTCTCCAAATGCGTGACGGTGGACGGCGGCGCGCTTAATGGAAGAGGCAACGTTATAGTTCCTATCGGTACCTCGCTTAAAGAAGTTTTTGAGTTTATCGGCGGATTTTCCGAGTTTCCCCATAAGGTGCTTCTCGGCGGACCTATGATGGGTCATGCGGTAGCTTCGCTCGATATACCCGTTATGAAGAATACAAACGCAACTCTTGCCGTCACCGAGGACGAAATAAGAGAGAAGAAGCATACGGCTTGTATAAGATGCGGCGCCTGCGTTTCGCATTGCCCGCTTTCTCTTAATCCTCAGGCTTATCTCAAGGCTTACAATGCAGGCAAGACTGAGGTTTTGGAGAAGCTTCGCGTGGATATTTGTATGGAGTGCGGATGCTGCTCCTTCATCTGCCCGACGGCTCAGCCTCTCGTTGAGACCAATAAGCTTGCAAAGGGGCTTCTTCGCTCGCTTGCGGCTGAGAAGAAAAAGAAGGAAGAAGAGAAAAAAATGAAGGAGGAAAGTAAGAATGTCAGAGCAGAATAAGCTTCACATCAGCGTTTCCCCTCATATATCCAATCCGAGAACGACGGCGTCTATAATGCTTGACGTTATAATCGCCCTTTTGCCAACGGCGCTTGCGGGAATAATTATTTTCGGTATACGCGCTCTGGCTGTCATCGCTGTATCCATAGCGGCGGCGGTTGCTTCGGAATCAATTTTTTGCATAATCGTTAAGAAAGAGAACACAGTACCCGATCTTTCCTCAGTGGTTACGGGATTTATCCTCGCATTGAATCTCCCCGTATCCATTCCGCTCTGGCAGGCTGCGGTAGGCTCGGTATTCGCTATAATCGTCGTTAAGTGCCTTTTTGGCGGTATCGGTCAGAACTTCGCAAACCCTGCTATGACGGCGAGAATTTTTATGATCACCGCATTTGCGGCAACGGCGTCGGTGGCTTATCCCACGATAGTTGACACGACCTCGGTCGCAACTCCTCTCGTCGAGCTTGGCTATGGGCTTCTTCCCGAGTCCTTCCTCGGTCTCTTCCTGGGAACTGTCGGCGGCGCTATCGGTGAGGTAAGCTCGCTCGCTATCCTTATCGGCTTCGTTTACCTTCTTGTGAGAAAGGTAATAAGACCCTTTGCTCCCATTTCGTTTGTGCTTACGGTATTCATTTTCTCTCTTATTTTCGAGGGATTTGATCTTACGTATGCGCTTGCATGGACACTTTCCGGCGGACTTCTCTTCGGAGCTGTCTTTATGGCTACCGACTATTCTACCACCCCGATAACGGACGTTGGCAAGATCATATTCGGTGTCGGCGCAGGTTTTATAACCGTTGTAATAAGGTTTTTCGGAAGCTATCCCGAGGGAGTTTCTTTCGGTATCCTCTTTATGAATATCCTTACTCCCTATATCGATAAGCTTGTTGTAAATAAACCGTTTGGAGGTAAGATAAGATGAATAAGACAGCAAAAAGCATCGTAGTTCTTACCGTTATATCACTTGTAGTCGCGGTTGCTCTTGCGGGAGTCAACGCGTTTACCGCTCCTATGATCGAGGCAGCGGAAAAGGAGGCTACCCGTCAGGCGCTTGCCGAGGTATACCCCTCGGAAGCAAATTTCGATCAGCTTGATATTTCGAAATACAGCTCTTTACCCACCACGGTTACCGAGGCTTATAGCTTTGAGGACGGCGGCTACGTCGTCAAGGTTTCCACTTCGGGCTTCAACGCGGGTCTTGTAGTCATCTGCGGAATAGATGCGGAAGGCAAGATCACAGGAGCTAAGTGTCTTGCATCGGGTGAGACTGAAAGTATTACGGGTAAGAGAGAATACACCTATGGCGAAAGCTTCGTTGGAGTCAGCGGCTCCGCCATTGACGGTGTAAATGCGATTTCCGGCGCTACCTATACGAGCAACGGATACAAAAAAGCGCTTAAGGATGCAGTTGCCGCTACCGAAATTTTCGGCGCTGCAGAGCCTGAAGCAAAAGAAGGAGGAGTGGCATAATGAAAAAGACAACGAATAATCCGCTATCCCTTCTTATCAAAGGATTGCTTCTTGAAAACCCCGTATTCGTGCTTGTTCTCGGCACTTGCCCCACCCTCGCGGTAACAACAGGTGTTAAGGGCGCTGTCGGTATGGGCATTGCAGCTACTCTTGTTCTGATCTGCTCAAATATCGTTATTTCGCTTCTGAAGAAAATAATTCCCGATACTGTCAGAATTCCCAGCTATATTATAGTTATTGCGGGCTTTGTTACAGTCGTTCAGATGATAATGCAGGCGCTCCCCGCTCTCAAGAGCATATACGAGCTGCTCGGCGTTTATTTGCCATTGATAACGGTAAACTGTATAATTCTCGGCAGAGCGGAAATGTTTGCCAATAAGAATACCGTGAAGGATTCCGCTCTTGACGGAGTGGGAATGGGACTTGGATTTACGGCAGCTCTTATCTCCATGGCTCTTATAAGAGAGGTACTTGGTAAAGCGAGCTTCTTCGATATCCCCCTTACCTTCCTTGAGCCCTATAAGATCTCGTTCTTGGCTCAGCCCCCCGGAGGATTTTTCGTATTCGGCGTTCTTATCGCTATCGTAAACGTTATCACAAAAGGAAAAGCACCCTTCAAAAAGGACTTCTCCTGCGAGGGATGCCCCTCTGCCGCTCTTTGCCACGGTAAGTGCGGCGAAGGCGAAGAAAAGGAGGCTCGTGAGTAATGGAACTTTTTAAAAGCTTAATAATCATTCTTATGGGCTCGGTTCTCGTAAATAACTACGTACTTACGAGATTCCTTGGAATATGCCCCTTCCTCGGAGTATCCAAAAAGCTCGATCAGGCAACGGGTATGGGAATATCCGTAACCTTCGTTATGCTGCTCGCGACTGCCGCGACCTGGCCTATCCAGAAGTTCCTGCTCGATCGCTTTAATCTCGGATATTTGCAAACGGTCGTATTTATTCTGGTGATCGCGACCCTCGTTCAGTTCATTGAGATAATCCTCAAGAAGTTTATTCCTTCGCTCCATAAGAGCCTCGGAGTTTACCTTCCTCTTATCACAACGAACTGCGCGGTATTGGGCGTAACGATCAATAATATTAACGATGGCTACAGCTTCCTTGAGTCTATGGTATCGTCTCTTGGCGTCGGACTCGGCTTCCTGCTTGCAATGGTGCTTTTCTCAGGCGTCAGATCCAAGCTTGAGGATGCCGATATACCCGAGGCATTCAAGGGAATTCCTATCACTCTTGTTGCCGCTTCTATAGTTTCTCTCGCATTCTTCGGCTTCGGCGGAGTTGTTGAGGGTCTGTTTGCTTAAAGGAGGAGACGGTATGACTGAATTTTTTGTAGCGATAGCGATCCTTCTTGTAACAGGACTTATTTGCGCGGTGATCCTTGCTCTTGTCTCAAAATACTTCGGAGTTGAAGAGGATGAGAGGCAGGTCAAGGTAAGAGAAGCTCTTCCTGGCGCAAACTGCGGCGCTTGCGGATACACGGGCTGCGACGGATATGCGGAAGCATTGGCAAAGGGCGAGGCAGAGCCGCACCTCTGCGTTCCCGGAGCTAAGGCGGTAGCGGAAAAAATAGCGGAGATACTCGGCGTTGAGGCAGGCAAGGTTTCCGAGATCATGCCTTACGTTCACTGCAACGGAGTTTTTGGAGCGCTTGAGCGCCCGGTTGAATTCGAGGGGCACCCCTCTTGCGCTATTATGTCTTTGGCTTCGGGCGGACCGACCGCCTGCAAGTTCTCATGCCTCGGCGGCGGAGACTGCGCCAAGGTATGCCCAACCGATGCGATATGCATCAAGGACGGCGTTGCGAGAATAGACAGACGTAAATGTATCAGCTGCGGAGCATGCGTCAAGGCTTGCCCGAAGCACATAATCGAAATGATACCCAAGGGAGCTAGGGTTGCGGTAGCATGCTCGAGCTGCGATCCCGGCGCGGTAGCGCGTAAGAATTGTAAAAATGCATGTATCGGTTGTAAAAAGTGCGAAAAGACCTGCCCTCACGGAGCGATCACGGTTATTGACAATCTTGCAAGGATAGATTACTCCAAGTGTACGGGCTGCGGCGCTTGCGCTGAGGTCTGCCCGACGGGTTGCATAAAGGAAAAGCCTTAAATTAATGAATGAAGAAAAGCTTTGCGCCGAGGTTGAGAATAATTCTCCTCATTCGGTGAAAAAACGTATAAGAAACGATATAATACTCGTTTTAGCTATCATACTTTTTGCCTCTATCGCTCTTCTCGTTATGCTTGCCCTGAGAAGCGAGGGCGGAGCTGCGGTAGTGACGGTTAATGGTAAGCCGTATGCCTCACTTCCGCTTGACAAAGATGCCGAGCTTATCATTCAAGGAGAAGATGGTGGTTATAATATCCTTGTCATCAAGGACGGCGAGGCGTATATCCGCGAGGCGGACTGCCCCGATAAAATATGCGTAAAGCATAGGCGCATAAGCTACTCGGGTGAGACTATCGTCTGCCTGCCAAACGGCGTTTCTGTTAAAATAGAAGGATCGGGAGGCGGAGTCGATGCGGTATCATGAAAAGAGATTTAACGTAAGACGTCTTGTGCTTCTCGGCACATTTACGGCGATAGCTCTTATTCTTTCCTATATAGAGTTTCTTTTGCCGCCGATATGGAGCGCGGTTCCGGGTATAAAGCTCGGCCTTGCCAACGTTATGGTGATCTACGTTTTGTACTCTTTATCCTTAAAGGATGCGGCTATGGTATCGCTTGTGAGAGTTTTCCTTTCGGCAATACTCTTCGGCACAGCGCTGACTCTTGCTTACAGTCTTGCGGGGGCGGTGCTGAGTCTTGCGGCTATGGCAATATTGAAAAAGCTCGGTTTGTTTTCCGAGGTCGGTGTCAGCATAGCGGGCGCCGTGCTTCACAATCTCGGTCAGATCTTAGTCGCGGTTATCGTGCTTAGAACTGCCGAGATCGGATATTATATGATAATCCTGACCTTGACGGGAATTCTTTCGGGGGTTTTTGTCGGGCTCGTCGGCTCGCTTCTGACGAAATATATAAAATTTGATTGGAGTAAACAAAAATGAAAAGAATACTTTCGTTTTTACTTCTCACGCTTATTCTTGCCGCAAGCGCGCTTTCCGCGGTCTCCTGCGGAGCAGCTGTTGAGGCAAAGCTCGGTATCGGAGCGATCGTTTCGGGCGCATCTAAGGACGCAACCGATGATGCAAGCGGCTCGGCAAACGTTTCCGTTACCGCTGCGGCTACACTTTTTGATAAAAACGGAAAGCTCATTGCCTGCGATATCGACGTTATAGATGCAAAGGTGACCGTCAATGCAGACGGAACGTACTCTATACCCGAGACCTTCAAGACCAAGCGCGAGCTTGGAGACGATTACGGAATGAAAATGAGCGATGATCAGCTTGAGTGGTATGAGCAGGCTCACCTTTTTGAAAGATTTGCAAAGGGAAAGACCCTCGAAGAGATCAAAAATCTTATAGATGAGAAGGGCTACGGAAAAAGCAACGTTCAGGCTGCGGGATGCACTATAAATGCCTTTTCCTTTGTACTCGCCATTGAAGCCTCGGTGAAGGATCAGAAGACCGTCACCGTACCGAGGGGCGAAGCGCTCACGCTTAAGCTTATCCCCGATATCAATGGTAAGGCTCCTGCCTCGAGTGAGAACGGCGAATTCAATATGAATATCGGCGCTGAGGCTACCGTTGGCGAAGAAAAGCTCACCGCATCATACGGTAAGGATCACAAGTTTGATGCTAACGGCAAGTTTATCGTTGCGGAATAAAATTTCTATATAGCTATTCCGCTTTGTGATTAGCTAAAATCGGATCGAAAGAAGGAAGAAAAAATGAGAGTGAAGAAAACGATCTTAGCATTATTTGCTATTGCCGCTCTCCTTTTTTCTTCCTTTTCGCTTTTTGGCTGCGAGGCTTTCGGATACAGGAAGCTTGAGCGGACGGAGCATAGATTTTTTGATACGGTCTGCACCCTTGTTGGCTACGAGAAAAGCGAAAAGGAATTCGCTGCGGTAGCGGATAAGGTATTCACTATGCTTGAGGAGTACCATAAGCTTTACGATATCAGAAATGCTTACAAGGACATAAATAATCTTTATGAAATAAATAAGGTCGTGAACGGCAGCCACAGAAAGCTTACCGTTGACGAAAGGATCATTGATCTTATTCTTTTTTCAAAGGAAGCATATGCACTGAGCGGCGGCGCAACTAACGTTGCGATGGGTAGCGTTCTTTCGCTCTGGAGCAAGGCTAGAGAGGAATATGAGGAGCTTGGGAGCTGCAATCTTCCTTCGGAAGCCGCTCTTAAAGCCGCGGCTTTGCATACGGATATTGAAGCGGTCGAGGTAGATAGAGAGAATAGCACCGTTTATATAAGCGATCCCGGGATAACTCTTGACGTTGGCGCGACCGCAAAGGGATACGCCACGGAAATGATAGCAAGAGAGCTTGAAAATATGGGTATCTCGGGATATATGCTCAACTTTGGCGGCAACGTTAGAGTAGTTGGAAGCAAGCCATCGGGTGATGATTGGTCTGTTGGAATTGAGGATCCGAGAGCCGACTCAAAGGATCCGTTTTTAAGGATAATAGAGACTTCAAGCGCCGCAGTCGTAACGAGCGGCTCGTATCACAGATATCTCGTTTATGATGGCAAGAAGTATCATCACATTATCGATCCCGATACTCTTTATCCTGCGCAATATTATATTTCCGTCAGCGTAATTTCGGATAATTCGGGTATGGCAGACGCTCTTTCGACTGCGCTTTTCACTATGCCGATCGGCGAAGCGCTTGACCTTATAAATTCAATTGATGGTGCTGAGGCAATGCTTCTCGATATAAACGGAGAGTTGCATTTTTCGCAAGGCTTCGATTCTCTTACAAAAAAATAGTATTAAAAAGCTTTCATTCGGGGATGAGATAAGCCTCACGAAAGCTTTTTTATTATAAACGGTTGATTTTTTTGCTTGTGTGTGCTACAATTAAAAGACGAAAAGTATGTGGATCGCGAATAGCGGTTTTACCATTATTGAATAAAATAATAAGGACGGTCGAAGATGAAATCGGTTAAGGAGCGCGAATGGTTTTTTTCACAGGAAAAGGAGCCTGTTAAGGTTGCAAATCCAATTCCTGAGTATAATATATACAGACTTAAAACAACGGGTCAGACGATATGCGATATAGAGATAGCTTCGGGGCTCGGCAAAGCACCCGTCACCATAGGCGCTACGGCAGATCTTCATTTCAATTTCTGCAATATGAAGGACAGAGAGGATGAGGAGCTTCAGTATACCGAGCAGTGTAGGCTGTGGCTTCAGTATCAGAAATCCCTGGTGAGCGCAGTAAAAGCGCTTGAAGCTGCTGATTTTTGCGATGCATCCATTATCTGCGGCGATATTCTTGATTATCTTTCCGAGGGAGCGATCGATCTCACCAAAAGGCATATTATTAAAAAATATCCCGAGATAATGATGGCACTCGGCGGTCATGATTATACAAAGCAGATGCAGACCAAGCGCCCCGATAAGCTTCCTCTGGAGCAAAGGCTTGATATGCTCAGGAGCTTCTGGCCTCACGATATACATTATTATTCAAGGCGTATAGGCGATTCGGTCCTCGCCGTGATCATGGACAACAGTCAGGGAAAATATCTCCCGGGTCAGGCAGAGAAGCTTAAAGCTGATATGGATATAGCGAGAGAAGAGGGAAGGGTAATTCTCATATTTCAGCATGAGCCGATAAGCCTCTTTGATCCGAAGATCAATACTGTTCCCGCGGTTGTAGAAAACGGCGGCGCGGCTAAGATAGCTAATTTTGGTACTATGCAAGAGCTTATAGGCAATAGCGAGTCGGATGAATCCACTTCGCTTGTGCTTGATCTCATAAAATGCGGCGCTGACGTTATTAAAGGTATAGTAGCAGGGCATTGGCACAGCCAGTTCTTCGGATATATCAAAGCTGGATACAGCGGCGGCAATGGCGATGTGATCCCTTGCGATATTCCGCAGTATATCATATCGGGAAATCCGTATTTTGAGTCGGGATTTGTCGCAAGAATAACCGTCAAATAAATAGTTAAGGAGATCTTATGGAGCTTGTTTGGCTGACCGCGCTCGGTGTTGGCGGCGCAACGGTTTTTGGCGCAGTTATAGGCTTTCTCTTCAAAAATATTTCGCATAGATTCAGTGATATCGTTCTTGCATTTTCGGCGGGAATAATGCTTGCGGCAGCGGTGCTTGGACTTATTGTTCCTTCTCTTGAATATGGTGGAAAATTCGCTATATTGATAACAATTGTTGGCATTTTTACGGGTGCGATATGCATGAAGCTTGTTGATATACTTGTGCCTCACCTTCACAAAATTGCGGATAATGACATCGAAAACCACGAGCATAACAAGAGCTTGGATAAGGTCCTTCTCTTCGTTATCGCAATAGCTATACACAATCTTCCCGAGGGTATATCCGCAGGAGTCGGCTTCGGAACGGGGAATGACTCGGAGGCGATTCTTATCGCTCTCGGTATCGCGCTTCAGAATATACCCGAGGGCATGGTGATTATTTCACCGATGCTTGCTACCGGCATGAAGCCTTGGAAGACCTTCGTCATCGCAGCTCTGACGGGTGTGATAGAGGTAGTCGGAACTCTTATCGGTTATCTTGCCGTCAGCGTTGCATCCTTCATTCTGCCATTCGCATTAAGCTTTGCGGGAGGAACGATGCTATACGTTATCAGCGACGAGATGATTCCCGAAACGCATTCTCACGGCTCGGAAAGCGGAGCGACCTTCGCTCTTCTTATTGGTTTTTGCGTGATGCTCGTTTTTGATTTTTTACTTTAATTTGATAACTTGGCGGCAGAAATGCATTTATGCGTCTGCGGCGGGGGAAGCATAGGAATTTATAGAGCTTTGCAGACAGCCTTCCTATGTGCAGCCTTGTACACAACTGTTAAGAACCACCAATTGCATTGGAGGTTCTAAACAGGTGTTTAAGCCTTTTTCTGCCGCTTCGTTTTAAGAGGCTGTTTCAAATGTATTTGCATTTGCGCAGCCTCTTTTTTGGAGGATTTATGAGTATTCTTGATAAAATATCCGATAAAAATTGCTGGTTGGATTTTCTCGAATATAAAAGAAGCTCGGGGCATTTTTTTGAGTCTGAAGAAAAAGATCTTGCGGAATATATAGATAATGAAGATTATCTTCCCGTGGCTGAGGCTATTGCTTTGGAAAAGCCCTTTCCCTTACCTTTACTTCGGGAGATTAATAAAAAAGGAACGGATAAGAAGCGCAGGGTATTTGTTTTTCCCAGGAGAGAGAACTACATTTTAAAGCTGATAGCATATCTTTTACATAGCTATGATGCGCTCTTTGCTCCGAATCTCTATTCCTTCAGGCGCGGAATAGGAGTAAAGCAAGCTGTGTATCATATTGTATCCCGCCCGGGCATAGAGTCTGCTTATACGTATAAGGTCGATATCAGCGACTATTTCAATTCGGTGGATACCGAGGCTGTTATAAGCGTACTCGAAGAATCGATTTGTGACGATAAGCGTCTTGTCAGCTTTATTTCGGGAATACTCAGAGAACCGCGCGCAAGGTTTGAAGGGGGTATAGTTGAGGTCAGAAAGGGAATAATGGCGGGCGTGCCATTTTCGGGATTTCTCGCGAATTTATTTCTTAAGGATCTCGATGAATATTTTTTTGGGAATAACATTCTTTACGCAAGGTATTCGGATGATATCATAGTCTTTTCAAGAAGTAAGGAGCAAATATCGGAGTGCGAGCGAAAAATAAAAGAAACGCTTGAAGCCAAAATGCTGAAGGTAAACGAAAAGAAAGAATTTAGGACAAGCCCCGGTGAAAAATGGGAATTTCTCGGCTTTTCGGTAAGCGGAAAGGAAATAGATATCTCCGAGGTCTCCTTTGAGAAGATAAAAGCAAAGATGCGGAGAAAGGCAAGGTCGCTTCTCAGGTGGAAGGAAAGAAAAGCCGCCTCAGACAAGGGAGCGGTGAAAACCTTTATCAGGCATTTTAACCGCAAAATGTATGATAATCCGAGCCTGCATGACGTAACGTGGGCGCTATGGTATTTTCCTGTTATCAACACTTCAAAAACGCTGAAGGCGATAGATGAATATGCTGTCTCGAGCGCGAGATTTATCGCATCGGGCAACCATTCGAAGAAGTCTTATTCACTTCGCTATGATACCCTTAAGGAGTGGGGATATAGAAATCTCGTCAACTCGTTTTATAAATTCAAAGAAGGGAAGCCTCTCTTCGATGATGAGTGAACGACCTTTTTAGTCGTTAAAGCCTTGGATTTTAGTGCAAAATTACAATATTTGAGCCTCTTTTTTTGGAAGGTTTACATAATTTTTTGCTTAATGTTATCTTTGTTCAAAATGTAGAAAAAATAACTTGAATTTTGTTAATATCTAACAAGAGACAGCATAAATATCAAAAATCGCGATTTTGGGATAGTTCGGGTAAATTATATTTACCGATAGGTTAAACAATCCCTGAAAATCGCGATTTTTAATGATAAAATGTTGAATTTAATTTACTTTCGTCTTTTTTAACAAAAAATAGGAAATCAATTTTTTTGCCTAAAAATTGAAAAACAGAAAAAAACGCGCGCTTTGGCAAAAGGTAATTGAAAAGGGTACCCTTTTGGCGGCAAATTCCTTTCTTGACTTTTCTTTTATATTATGTTATAATTTTTTTATCAATATGCCCGAATTATGTTTACGCGGGTAATAATGAATTATTTGGAGGAAAAGAATTCATGAAGAAGCCATTGTTTCAGAGAGTGATGTGTTTCATTCTTTCTGTTGCAACCTTGCTTGGTGCGGGTGGATTCACGGTAGCTGCGGGCGATCTTAAGCCTGATACTACCGCGGCAACGCTGGATGAAATGAAAGCCGTTGTCGGAACGACCACCTACGCCGAGTACATCGCAGGCTACAAGGATGCTAAGCCCGGCAAGGGTGTTATCCAGCTTAGCAACGATCGAGTCAGCGGTGCCGTTAAGGTAACGGAGAGTGAGCAATGCAAGGATGCCAACATCACCGAAAGAGAAGACTACGATTTTGAAAATCATCAGAACGCAGTTTATCTTTCCGCTACCAGTAAAGCGACCTGGACGTTCGACGTTGCGGACGATGAGATCGGTCTTTACTACATCAAGGTCGTGTACTATAACTGCGATACAAGAGACAGCAGTATCAGTACCATTCAGCGTAAGCTCTACCTTGACGATAAGATCCCCTTCTCCGAGGCGGGAAGCCTTCAGTTCCAGAAGTATTGGGTAACCAATAATGCTGAAACCGTTGTCACCGATACAGATGAAGAGGATAAGGTGTTCGATCCGAGATACGAGACGAGAGCTGACGGATACTACAAGGTATACAGCTACGTCAAGGACGGAAAGAAGTACGAGACGACCTATAAGATATCTCAGGATATCAACGGCAACTCGATGGCGCCCGAGCTTGTTCAAAGCTCCGCTTGGCATACATATTACTGCCAGGACTCCACGGGCTATGAGCACGGATACTTCATGTTCCACATACTCAACGGTAATTCTCACACTCTTACTCTCGAGGCAGAGAGAGAGGATATGATAGTTGAGTCTATCGAGCTTATTCCCGTTGATACCTCCGTTGTTGATATTCCTTCTTATGAGGATGTCAAGGCAGAGTACGAGGCAAACGGATATAAGCCTGCTGAGGGCGGAAATATCTACGTTATCGAGGCAGAGTTCCCCGATGCGGTATCCGATTCTTCGGTATACGCTACCAACGATAATACCTCTGCTGCAAACTTCCCCTCTACCTCTAAGGCTCAGCTTTACAACGTAATAGGTGAGAATAGCTATAATACGGTAGGTCAGTGGGCGGCATATAAATTCCGCGTTTCCAAGGACGGACTTTACAACATTTCGATGAGATATAAGCAGAGCGCCCTTCAGGGTATGTACGTCTGCCGAGCCGTTAAGCTTTCGGGCGGTAAGTACGGTCTTTCGGACGGAACTCCCACAGCTCCCTTCCAGGAGGCATACAACGCGCGCTTTGATTATAATAAGGAATGGCAGTCAAACTATCTTTCGGACGGAAGCGGAGAAGCTTTCCAGTTCTATTTTGAAGAGGGCGTTGAATATACGATCTATCTTGAATGCTCGCTCGGATCGCTAAAGGAGCTTATCCAGCGGGTCGAGGTTTCGCTTGACAAGATCAACGAGTGCTACCTTAAGATACTTCAGCTCACAGGTAACGATCCCGATGAATACCGTGACTATAAGTTCGATGAGATCATGCCCGACGTTCTTTACGAGTTCCTCGTCCAGGCGGAGAACCTTGAAAATGTCAAGAATGAGTTCGTTGAGCTTTGCGGAACAACAGGATCTCACGTCACTACTCTTCACACGATAGCGCTCCTTCTCGATAGAATGGGCTCGAATTACGGTGATGACGTTGCGGCTAATATGAGTACTCTTAAGTCCTACCTCGGTACGCTCGGTACGTGGATCAACAATTCCAAGACGAGCCCCATGGTGGTGGACAGCCTTACTGTTGCTCCTTCGGACAGCGGAAAAGCAGGTCTCAAGAGAGCGACACCCAACTTCTTCGTTTCGATAGGCTTTGAGATCGCATCCTTCTTCTGGTCATTCTTCACCGAGTACGATCAGATGGGTCTTACAAGAGTTCCCGATGCTGATTCCAAGAAGATTGACGTATGGCTTGCTACCGGTCGTGACCAGTCTCAGATCTGGCGCGGACTTATAGACGCTAAGGATGGATTTACAGATAGAACGGGCGTTGCGGTAACGCTTAAGCTCGTCACGGGAGGAACACTTCTTCCCTCAGTCCTTTCGGGTAAAGGTCCCGACGTATATATGGGACTTGGCTCAACGGACGTTATTAACTACGCGATAAGAGATGCCGTTTATGCTGTAAGCGGCAATGAAAAGAGCTTCACAGAAGAGCAGAACAAGATTTTTTCTTCCAATTATTATACATATATTGAGGACGGCAAGTACGTCACCTCAACTGTCGCTCCCGAAAACTATACGGGAAGCGGAACCTACGTAGAAAACAGTAAGACTCTTACATTCGAGGAGGTTCTCGGAGCAGAGGACGATCCCAACTACGTAAAGGCTGCGCTTGATACCCTTCAGCTTCAGGGAATGACCTTCGGTATTCCTCAGACGATGTCGTTTGCGATGATGTTCTACAGAATGGACGTTCTCGCAGAGCTTGGTCAGGAGGTTCCCGAGTCATGGGGCGAGCTTCTTGCGCTCCTTCCCGTTCTCCAGACCAACAATATGTCGATAGGTGTCAACTACATTTCCGCGATCGACTTCATGATTTATCAGAAGGGCGGTAATATGTGGAAGTATCCTGACGATCCCGATTATCAGGGCGCAAAGATCGACCTTGATTCGGACGTTGCGCTTGAGGCGTTCGACTACGTCTGCAGACTTTACAGCGACTACTCCTTCCCCGTAAGCTACGATGCGGCAAACCGTTTCAGAACCGGTGAGATGCCTATCATCATAGGCGACTACGCATCTATCTATAACCAGCTCGTCGTTTATGCGACTGAGATCGCAGGTCTTTGGGAGTTTACTTCGCTCCCCGGCTCGTTCAGAGAGGACGGAAGCTTCAACTACAACTCTCTTGCAGGTATCGGCGCAACCGTAATGCTTAACGGATGCAAGGATATCCTCAGCTCATGGCAGTTTATGCAGTGGGAGACCTCGGCAGACATTCAGGCTGCATACGGTAATAAGATGGTTGCCCTTATCGGACCTTCCGCTAAGTACGAATCGGCTAACGTAAAGGCGCTTCGCGACCTTTCCTGGACTGCAAGCGAGAAGCTTGCTATCGAGGAGCAGATGGAATGCCTTTATTCGATCGTAAACTATCCCGGCTCTTACATCATCAACAGATACACCAAGTTTGCATTCCTTGCGGCTGTAAACGACGGTGCGGATGCTGTTGACGCTCTTACAGGTTATATCGACGATATCAATACCGAGATATACAGAAAGAGGCAGGAGTTCGGTATGAAGGTTCTTGAGCCCGGTGAAGAGCCCGGCGACGTTGCCGGCGGCGACACCTGAGAATCGTACAATACGAGATAAGGAGAAATTTAAATGGCACAGAATAACAATGCAGAGATAAGCCGTCCTGTAAAACGTTCTGAAGTGTCGAAGATAAGATGGACCTGGGAGGAAATGAAGAACAATAAGACAGCATACTTCATGCTGGCTCCCTTCTTCCTTCTGTTCATCATATTCACGATCTTACCTGTCGTGCTTTCGATGCTGCTCAGCTTTACGGACTTCAATATGCTTCAGATGCCTCCTCACTGGATGGGAATGTCCAACTTCACCCGTCTTTTCTTAGGAGACGATATATTCCTTCTTGCTTGTCAGAACACGCTTATATTCGCGGCGGTAACAGGTCCCGTTTCGTACCTGCTTTCGCTTCTTATTGCGTGGTTCATCAACGAGCTTCCCCCCAAGATCCGCGCGGTAGTAACTCTTATATTCTACGCGCCCTCGATCTCAGGTCAGGTATACCTTATTTGGAAGACCCTCTTCTCGTCCGACTCTTACGGATGGGTTAACGCAACGATGATCGACCTTGGCGTCATCTCGGAGCCGATCCTTTGGTTTGAAAACGCAGACTACGTTATGCCTCTTTGTATAGTAGTTGCGCTCTGGACCTCGCTCGGTACCGCATTCCTTTCGTTCATTGCGGGCTTCCAGACGATCGACCGCTCGATGTACGAGGCAGCCGCGGTTGACGGAATCAAGAACCGCTGGCAGGAGCTTTGGTATATCACGCTTCCCACGATGCGTCCTCAGCTTATGTTCGGTGCGGTCCTCGCAATTACAAACTCGTTCGGCTTCGGAGCCGTTGTTGACGCGCTTTGCGGATTCCCCTCGGTTGATTACGCAGCGCACACGATAATGCACCATCTTAACGACTACGGCGGACAGCGTTATGAAATAGGTTATGCATCTGCGATAGCGGTATTGCTCTTCATCATAATGTTCTCGTCTAACGTCATCATCAAGAAGGCGCTTTCAAAGGTAGGTGAGTAGTATGTCGAAAAAGTTAAGAACACGCGGTCACCGTGTCGTCCTCAACCGTTCGGCAGGAGGCGATACCGGTATCACTATCATGCTCACCATCATGGGACTTTTCATGTTCCTTCCTATGTATTACGTTGTAATTCAGTCCTTGAAGCCTCTTGACGAGCATTTCATGTTCCCCCCGAAGTTCATCGTTATCAATCCTACCCTTGATAACTTTGCCGATCTCTTCACCCTTATGGGTGACTCGTGGGTACCCTTCTCGAGATACATATTCAATACGGTATTCATCACCATCTGCGGAACGATAGGTAACCTCATCTTCGCTTCGATGGCTGCATACTCACTCGCGAAGCTTCGTTTCCCCGGAAGAAATGCGATATTCCAGATAATCGTTATGTCGCTTATGTTCCACTCAACGGTAAACCAGGTAACTCACTTCATCATCCTTTCTGCATTCGGATGGATCGATACTTACCTTTCTATTATTGTACCTTCTATGGCAACGACCATCGGTCTTTACCTTATGAAGCAGTTTATGGAGACCTCAGTACCCGATACGGTGCTTGAATCTGCAAGACTTGACGGCGCAAGCGAATTCAGAACATATCTGACGATAGCGATGCCCATGGTTAAGCCCGCTTGGCTCACACTTATTATAGAGTGCTTCAAGAGCCTTTGGAACTCGGGATCCTCGATCTACATTCACTCCGAGGAGCTTAAGACCTTCAACTACGCAATTCAGCAGATCCTGACGGGCGGTATCGCGCGTTCGGGCGCAGGTGCTGCGGCAACCGTTGTTATGATGATAGTTCCCATAGGAATATTCGTCTTAAGCCAGAGCCAGATCATAGAGACGATGGGCTCGTCCGGTATGAAGGATTAAGGAGGGAAGAAAATGAAAAATAAGCTTTCGAAACTTCTTATTCTCATATTGGTTCTCGGAACAGTCTTCGGTTCGGTATCAGCCTTTGCATATGAAGCGTTTGATACGTACACCTACTCGATAGACGGAGAGCCTCTTAAATCTCCCGCGGCATACCAGCCTGCGGACACGGTAGACTCATCTGAAATGGGACTTACCGAAAAATTCGGCGGACTTCCGCTGAACAGCGCAAACGACATCGTTACCGATAACGATTCCAACGTTTATATCGCTGATACCAATAACGACAGAATAGTAGTTCTCAACAAGTATTATTCCGTTGTTGCAGTCCTCAGCACTTATGAGGACGAATACGCAAACGAGCAGACACTTTCCAAGCCCGAGGGCATTTACGTAACAGACCCCACAAAGACCTCTAACCGCGAGAGCTACATCTACGTATGCGATACCGGTAATAAGAGAGTCGTTGTATTCGATAGAGAATACAATTACGTAAGAACCTATGAGAAGCCCGATTCCGCGCTTCTTACCGAGGGCGCATTCATTCCTTCATCGATCGCTGTTGATATCTACGGAAGAATATTCATAGTATCAAAGAGCTCGAGCGAGGGTGTTATCGTAATGTCAAGCGAAGGAGACTTCACAGGCTTCATCGGAGCGCAGAAGGTTACTTATTCGCTCATCCAGATGATCTGGAGAAGATTCCAGTCGAAGGAGCAGCGCGATAGCCAGGCGGCAAACGTATCTGTTTCTTACAACAATATCACGGTTGACGATTACGGCTTCGTATACGTCACCAACAATAAGATCGATAAGAATCAGCAGTATAAGGCAATCAAGTCAAAGAATGCTGACTATTCTCCCGTCAAGAAGCTTAACTCCGCGGGAGATGAGATCATGAAGCGTAACGGATTCTTCGATCCCGGCGGAGAGGTGGCTGTAAACCTTCTTTCAACGAACGGACTCGGAGTTTCTGATATCATTGACGTTGCGATAGGTAGGGAAGAGTCCTGGTCGATCCTCGATAAATCCCGTTCAAGAATATTCACCTATGACCAGAACGGTAACCTTTTGTTTGCATTTGGAGACATGGGTGACTCACTTGGAAACGGTGAGAACTTCGTAGCGATCACTTATCACACTGTTGATGACGTTACTTATATACTTGCGCTCGATAATGCGGGCACAGGCTTTAAGATCACGGTTTATTCTCCCACCGATTACTGCGACACGATCATGAACGCTCTTCGCAATCAGAATGAGCATAACTATTCGGCGTCGATAGTATATTGGCAGGACGTTCTTACTAAGAACAATAACTTTGACTTGGCTTATATCGGTATAGGTAAAGCTCTTTACAACCAGGGAGAATATGAGGAAGCGATGGAAATGCTCGCCTCTGCTTATGAGACCGAGCAGTATTCGAAGGCATTTGCCGAGATCCGTAAGGATATCATAGGCACATGGCTCATTCCTATCCTCGTTCTCATCATTGCTCTTGTTGTCGGATTCCTTAAGTTCCTTGGATGGGCTAAGAAGAAGAACAAGGCAACCTCGCTCAAGGTTGGCAAGAAGACCTACGTCGAGGAGCTTATCTACGTATTCCACCTTTGGTTCCACCCCTTCGATGCGTATTGGGACCTCAAGCACGAAAAGAGAGGATCTGTTCGCGCGGGACTTACCATTATGGGTATAACCATTCTCGCATTCTTCTATCAGTCGGTTGGCCGCGGATACATATTCAATCCGAGAGATGCTTATTCGACGATAATCGTTCAGATACTTTCGATCGCAGTTCCCGTACTTCTCTGGTGCGTTGGTAACTGGTGTCTTACAACACTCTTTGAGGGTGAAGGAAGCTTCAAGGATATCTTTATTGCGACAACCTATTCCTTAGCGCCCCTTCCTCTTCTCGTAATCATTTCCACCGTGCTTACAAATATTCTGACTCAGTCCGAGGGCTCGATAGTAACCCTTCTTGTAACCTTCGGTTATATCTGGGTAGGAATACTTCTGTTCTTCGGAACTCTTGTAACGCATGATTATCCGCTCGGAAAGAACGTGCTTATAACTATCTGCTCTATCGTGGCAATGGCGGTTATAATGTTCGTCGCAATACTTTTCTCGAGCCTTGTTATCAAGATGGTGACCTTCGTTGTAGCGATCTTTACAGAGATCGGCAACAGAGTATAACAAAGCAGGAGGTAATATAATATGAAAATTAAAAAGTTAATATCGTCTGCTTTGTTGGTGGTTCTTATGTTCAGCTTCGTTGTGGCGCTTGTTCCCACAGGCGCATCGGCTGCTTATATCGAGACCTCAGAGGGCTCGGCTAAGCTTTCCGAAAAAGAGATCGAAGAATATATCGTAAGCATCTATGACCGCAACAGCGAGACGAGATATAAGTTTGAGACCGCCGAGGAAATGCTCAATTACGAAAGAGAGCTTGGCTATCTCAACAGTGTAACTACTTCCGATAAGACTTACACTATCTACGTTAATAAGTACACCGGTGTACTCTATTACGCAAACAATGTGACGGGTCAGATACTTACATCTAACCCCTACAACTACTCAACTACGGATGCGGATCTTGTAAACCAGCTGCTTCTCAGCCAGATCAATATTAAGTTTACCGAGATCGCAACCAATAAGAGCACCGAGGACTTCTCCTCGGCATACGAGGCAGCTCTCAGGGGTCAGATTTCCTCAAGCTTCATCAAAAATGGTATAAGAGTTAATTACACGCTCGGAGATACCACAGCAAGATTCCTTCTCCCCGGAAGAATGAAGGCTGATAAGTTCGAGGAGCAGATACTCAAGCCTATGCTCGAGAATTTCGGCAACCTTATGAATGAGTACTGCAAGGATATCGATTATGATAAGGCTTGCCCTGAGGTAAAGGCTCTGCTTGATACTTATTCGGAAAAAGGCTTCGGCTTCTACGAGTACGAAGGCTTCTATAAGTACGATAAGCGTAAAATAGAGCTTAATACCAAGACGTTCTATAATTCCGTTGAATACGGTTATCTCAATCAGTTCGCATACATGAGCTACTTCGATCAGATGAAGACGCTCTTCTCGTATGATAGAAACGATAACCCGGATGGCTTTAGCAAAACCGATAAGGATCTCGAGAGAAGAGCGAGATACAATGAGCTGAATCAGCTCCTTACCGATTTCCTTCAGCTTACCAACTGGATGACTCTCGTTAATCCTTCGAGCTACTTCGATAAGGAAAACTACACCGAGAGCAAGGCGTATCAGAAGATCATCCGTGAGTATTATACTCCTTCGGATAGCAACAGAGATTGCGAGATCTTCGAGACTCTTGATGCGATGTACGTTTACACGAGAGGTAACGACGTTGCTCTTAAGAGCGAGGCATCCCTTCTTTTCCAGAAGTATGCTAATGATTACACCTTCTCCGAGATGTTTGAGGATGAGGACGAGTGCGGATATATAGATCAGAGCCTTAAAAAGCCCGTATTCAGACTTTCCCTTGAATATACCTTCAATTCTGACGGAAGCCTTAACGTAAGACTTCCCGCAAACTCTATCAGCTTTGACGAAACTCTCTACAACCTTGATAAGATAACTCCCCTCGAGTTCTTCGGCGTTGGAGACATCAAAAATAACGATGGATACATCTTCTATCCCGATGGATGCGGTACACTCCTTAATTTTGACGATCTCAGAAGCATGAAGATAAGAGCAAACCTTGCCTCTGCTGTTTACGGCAGAGACCAGAGCTACTCAAATATCGAGATAGTTTCTCCCCCTCACGCGCAGATATCAATGCCTGTATACGGCGTTGTTGCTGAGGAGAAGGCAACCGAGTTTACCTCTACCAAGTATTCAATAGATACTGTTACCAACGGTTATTTCGCAATGCTTGAAGAGGGCGCATCACTTGCTCAGATCGGCTTCCAGACAGGTGGATCCGAGCATCCCTTCGGCGGAGCATACTGCTTCTATCAGCCCTATCCTTCGGATAAGTTCGCTCTTGATTCGGCTTCGGTAGGTGTATCAAGCGAATATACCATAGTTTCCGAGTCCAAGTATACCGGCTCTTACGTAACAAGAATCGTAATGCTTGCGGATGAAAGACTTAATCCTACCGATAAGTTCTACGATGCAAGCTACGTCGGTATGGCTTCTTACTACCGCAACCGCCTCGAGGAAACCGGCGTTATAACCGCTCTCGAGAATACCGATAAGAACCTTCCTCTTTATATAGAGGCTCTCGGTTCTATGGAAATAATCACCAAGTTCCTCTCATTCCCCATAACCACCAAGGTGGCTCTCACGACCTTCGATGACGTTCTGACTATGTACAATGAGATAGCAGACGTTGAGAAGATCAACGCAAGCTTTGACAGTATGATCGAGAAATACAAGGAGCTTGCCGAAAATGCAAGAGCAACGTCTCTTGATATGGAGGACGAGACCCTTGCGGCTAAGTATTTAAGGCAGGCGGAGTCATATGACGAGCTTGTTGCAAAGTACACCGAGCTTAAGGGCAAGGTAGCTTCGATCGACAATGTAAACTTCCGTCTTACAGGATTTGGCAACGGCGGACTTTACTACACTTACCCCACTAAGGTAAGATGGGATAGCGCTTGCGGCGGAAAGAAGGCTTTCAATAATCTTGTTTCCAAGGCTGAGGAGCTTTCCGTCGGAGCAAAGAATCTCGGTATCTACCCCGAGTACGACTTCCTCTACATCAACTACACCGACCTCTTTGACGGTATATCCGTTCGCGGCAACGTTTCCCGAATGGTTGATAACCGCTATGCATCAAAGCAGGTTTACGACTCGGTAATGCACGAGTACGTATCAAACTTCACTCTTGTTATCAACCCCGAGGCTCTTGAACGCCTTTACGCGAAGTTTATTTCGCAGTACACTAAGTACAACGTTAAGGGAATTTCCGTATCTACTCTCGGTTCTGACCTCAACTCCAACTTTGACGAGGACGTTCCTGTCAACCGTGACGATGCTGAGAAATACGTTGTTTCTGTTCTTGATAAGCTTAAGAACGGAGAGAGCGAGGAGAGCAAGAAGTATGATGTAATGCTTGACGTCGGCAACGTTTATTCGGTAGAATACGCGTCTCATATACTTAACGCTTCTATCGATTCGAGCCACTTCAGATTTGCATCGAGCCCCATTCCTTTCGTTGGAATGATCCTTCACGGATACGTTAATTACGCAGGTACTCCCTTCAACTATTCGGGTGCTCCTGAGTATGATATGCTTCGTTCGATCGAATCGGGCGCTGCGGCATACTACATTCTCTGCTATCAGAATTCCGGTTACATGAAGGACGATATCGAGCTTAACGATTACTACGGTATCGACTATTCGACCTGGTATGACGATATGGTTATCACTCACACCGAGCTTTCGAATGCGATTGGCGATCTTCAGAATTACAAGATCGTTGATCATAAGTTCATAATCGGCGAGAGAGTCATTGAGGAAAAAGAGCAGATAGAGAATAATAACCGTCTTGAGAAGGAATTTATCACAGTCCTTAAGGAGCATATAGAGAATATGATCGACGAGGGCTATGCTGAGATGAGCGCTGCAGGAAAGCCTTACGCAACTCCTCTTGTTCTTTCGATCGATGAGGACGCTCTTCTTAAATACTTCGCTGAAAACAGACTTTACACAACCGTTGAAGCGCTTGACGCTGACTTTACTGCAGAGGTCAAGAAGATCGCTTCCGATTACGAGAACGCATACAAGTCGGATTCCGCCGATGCGTACATCGTTACCGTAAACACTATTGATTATGAGACTCAGTATTCCTTCCATACCGATTCTATCGCTACGGATAAGGATTACGTTCACACCGACTTCACAAGTGACGTAGGTAATATCGTACTTGTAACCTACAAGAACGGTGATGACGTTGTTCAGTTCATACTCAATTACAATATTTACACCGTAAAGGTCGACCTTGGAAACGGCAACGTTTACGAGCTTGACAAATACAAGTACGTAAGAATAGGATAAGGAGGTAGAGAAATGACAGATATTATAAATAGTCTCGCTGATGCGGTAGAAGAACCCGAAGTACAGCCTAATGACGATTCCGTAGCGGTTCCCGAAATAGCAGCATCCGAGCTTGATAACAATGGTTTCATTAAAAAGAACACCAAAAAAGTATCTCTTGACGCTAAGAAAGCGCGCGCAGGATATATCTTCGTGCTTCCTTTCCTTATCGGTCTTGTACTCGTTTATTTCCCGCTGCTTATCGATTCGCTATGGCTCAGCCTTACAGTCCCCGCCGAGACACCCATCGGCGGAGACTCCTCGAGAAAGTATTACGCATTTGCAGGACTTACTAACTATTTCGACGCGTTTGACACGCCGAACTTTGTTACAGGTCTTGCGGCAGGACTCCAGGAGATCGTATTCCAGGTTCCCGCTATCATAGTATTCTCGCTCTTCATAGCTGTTGTTCTTAACCAGAAAATGCTTGGTAGAGCAGTATTCCGCGCGATCTTCTTCCTTCCCGTTATCGTTTCAACGGGTATCATGGAGGTCATTAACGCAAACGGTGACTTCTCGGATATCTCCCAGAGCGGTATTGATGACGGATCAGGCGGCGGCGGAGCGAATGATCTTATTTCCGTGCTTGATATTCAGGCGCTCTTTGCGAATATGAATATCCCAGGCGGAGAAGAGCTTGTCGGATACGTTGTTCAGATAGTTAATGAGATCTATGATATTATTAACTATTCGGGCGTTCAGATGCTTATATTCCTTGCAGGTCTTCAGTCAATCTCCCCCTCGATCTACGAGGCGTGTAAGATAGACGGTGCGACAGGCTGGGAAACCTTCTGGAAGGTAACCTTCCCGATGATCTCGCCCATCATTCTCGTAAACGCATTCTATACGGTAATTGACGCGTTGACCAGACCTCAGAACCCTATGGTTCTTACCATAGAGCAGGTCTCAGACCCCAACGATTCCTCTGCGATGTATTGGATATACTTCCTTATTATAATACTCATCGTTGCGGCTATCGCAGGTATCTGCTCAACGTTCGTCTTCTACCAGAGAAGAGATTAAGGAGGGCTTGACATGGAAAACACAACTGTTGTTACTAAAGAAACTAAAAACAGGATCCACGTTGATTACGAAGGCAAGCTCACTTTTAAGGAAAGGCTTCTCAGTAAGCTTAAGGCATCAAATACCTGGATACTGATCGTAGTTAATATTTTCAGATTTATCCTTATGCTTGGCGTCTCCTTCGTTATCCTTTATCCTTTCTTTGCTAAGATAGCAGGATCGTTTATGTCAATGGATGACATTGTTGACCCCACGGTATCGCTTATTCCTAAGAATTTCACTCTTTCTACCTACCGTGCGATCATCACCGAGAATCACTATTTTGAGGCTGTGGGAAATACTCTTATGATATCCCTCATCTGCGCTCTTATCCAGACCCTTATTTCCTGCCTTATAGGATACGGACTTTCCAAGTTCAAATTCAAGGGCAACGGTGTAATAATGGGACTTGTAGTGCTTACGATGGTTATTCCTCACAGAACACTCAGCTCGGCAATGAGAGGCTTGCTTAATAACTACGATATCTTCACTATAAAGACGATGAGCTACAAAGGTCCGATCGAGCTTATCTTTGGATCTCCCATAGATCTCTCTGAGACCTTCTGGCCGCTTGTTCTTCTTTCGATCTTCGGAATAGCTCTTAAGAACGGCTTGTATATCTATCTTATGAGGCAGTTCTTCAAGGGAGTTCCCGATGAGCTTGAAGAGTCCGCGTACGTTGACGGTTCGGGAGTATTCCGTACCTTCTTCCAGATCATTATACCTCTTTCCGTGCCCATGATGATCACGATATTCCTTTTCTCCTTCTCATGGCAGTGGACGGACGTATTCTACGTTAACCTCTTCTTTAACGGCGCATCTGACTTCTATCTTATGAGAGATGTTCACGGTATGGCGCCGCCCTCACTCCTTCAGTATCAGTACTCCTACGCAGGCTGGGGAATATATAAGGTAGTTATAGAGAATACCGCAGGTATGCTTATCATAGCTCCGCTTATTATTCTTTTCCTCTTCTGTCAGAAGTATCTCGTACAAGGAATTGAGCGTTCCGGTATCGTTGGCTAATTTTTGACTGTCAAATTCGGGCGATAACGCTCGCTCTCTCCCATTCGCCGTATGTAAATACGGCTTCAGGTCGGGATCAAGTGTTCTCATCCCGAATTTGAAGAGTCAAAACCGGCATAAGTATTAAAAAGAGGCTGAGTCATTAACTTAGCCTCTTTTCTGTTGGTCTTACTATAAATTTATGGAATTAATTTTTAATTTGTGCAGATAGAATCAAAATAAACAAGCGTTTGATGTGCAAAATGAACAAAAATCGATACTTCGCAATAATCGATTTGTTTAATATTATCAATGATTTGACATATATGCCAAATAGAAAGAGGGGTATGAAAAAATGTCATATCAAAAAGTATTGACAAATTGAATTTGAAGCAGTATAATAGGAACATCTTTCAGAGATACATAAAAAAATTCGAAAGGAGAAAGCTAATGAAAACTGTAAGCTCGGTAAACTGTGGAATGAATTCATACGCCTCGGCTGCAACTTCTGTGAGCGGTCTCCTTCTATGCGGAATTTCGTCGGCTGATGCTGCGATTTCCGCTTTTTCTATTATTTCCCTAATTCGCCGTGAGGCGATAATACTAATTGATCAAAATAGAAGACTAAGTACCCCCGCATAGTAGCTTTTTATATTTAAGCCTATGTTATATTTGAAGCGGAGTACTTTTAGTACCCCGTATTTTTTATTCAAGATTATTAAAATTTGTTATATACAAAGGAGAAAAACAAAATGAGTTCCACATTTAAAAAAGTAGTATCAGCCGTTATGGCGGTAGCATTGGTAGCGGTATGCGCGCTTTCTATGGTATCCTGCCAGAAGTCACTTTTTGAAGAAAACACCTTCAAGATCGGCGCGACAGGTCCGCTTACAGGCGAAGCGGCATCTTACGGTAACTCCGTAAAGCAGGGTGCTATGCTTGCAGTTAAGCACCTTAATGAAAAAGGCGACGTTAAGTTCTCGTTCGCAATTCTTGATGATAAAGCGGGCGTTGAAGATGCAGGTACAAACTATGATACTCTCGCTGATGCGGGAATGCAGATGGCACTCGGCGGAGTAACCTCAGGTTCGGGCGAAGCATTCGCTACTAAGGCAAACAGCGATAAGGTATTTACTATGACTCCTTCCGGATCGGCAGATCCTGTTATCAAGGATAAGAAGTTCTCTTTCCGTCTTTGCTTCGGAGATCCCGACCAGGGCGCTCTTGCTGCAGCAGAGATCAAAGCGGCAGGCTACACCAACGTTGGCGCTATCTACGATGAGTCCGATTCTTACTCAGCCGGTATTTATGCGGCATTTAAGACCGCTATGGCAGATCTTGGCATTCAGTACAACGAGCAGAAGTTTGATAAGGATAATAATAAGGACTTCTCCTCTCAGGCTAATGCTCTTAAGGATTGCGACGTAGTATTCATGCCCTTCTACTACACCGAGGCGGCTCTCTTCATTTCTGCAGCTGTTGAAAAGGGAAGCAAGGCAGTATTCTTCGGATGCGACGGATTTGACGGTATTGCAGATAAGGTTGAGAATGTAACCAACACTATCAAGTACATTACTCCCTTCGATGCAAACAGCACCGAAGCAAACGTTAAGGCATTCGTTGATGCATACAAGGCTGAGTACAATCAGGTTCCCGATCAGTTCGCAGCAGATGCATACGACGTTGTTATGGTACTTGCGGCTGCACTTAAGAAGGCAGGCGTTACTGATTACAACACAGCGGCAAGCGTTATAGGTGAAAAGATATACGAGGCAGTAACCTCCGCTGACTTCTCCTATGACGGTCTTACCGGTAGCGATATGACCTGGGATACCGAAGGCAAATGCTCCAAGGCTCCCAAGATCGTTACTCTTCAGTAATAATATTATTCAGGACAGATCTCGTGCGGCAATGCCGCACGGGTCTATCTTGCGTTTATAGGATAAATTCAAATTTGCCAGATTTGCCGTGAAACAAGGTGAAATGTAAATTTGAATTGTCAAAGAAAGGGAAAACACATGTTTTTTAGTACTCTAATAGATGGACTGAGTCTTGGAGCGATCTACGCTCTTATAGCTCTTGGCTATACTATGGTATACGGAATAGCTAAGATGCTTAATTTTGCTCACGGAGATATAATAATGGTTGGAGCGCTTACCGTATATTATTCACTTTCCGTGGAAAATACGGTCTTATCGATCATTCTTGCAGTCCTTCTTCCTGTAGTAATATGCACAGTTCTCGGCATTGTAGTTGAGAAGACCGCGTATAAGCCATTAAGGGGCGCGTCTCCGCTTGCCGTATTGATCACTGCTATTGGCATAAGCTACTTGCTTCAGGGTATTGCTCAGCTTAAATTCGTTTTCGGCGTCACTCCCGAAACCGTAACTAACTTTAAGATACCCGGAAGTATTTTCGGTATAAACTGGTCAACTATCGTAACCCTTGTCGTTGCGGCTATACTTATGATAGCTCTTACCGTATTCGTCAAGAAATCCAAGATAGGTCGCGCGATGGTAGCCGTCTCAGAGGATAGAGCGGCCGCTCAGCTGATGGGAATAAACGTTAATGCGATAATATCGCTTACATTTGCGATAGGCTCAGCTCTTGCCGCTGCGGCTTCGATATTTTATCTTATGCAGATCCCTCAGGTCTCCTCGACCCTTGGCTCTATGCCCGGTATAAAAGCATTTACGGCAGCGGTCATCGGCGGTATAGGTTCTATTCCCGGTGCTATGCTCGGAGGAATATTGCTCGGAATAATTGAAAAGATAGCTCTCAGCATTCCCGCTCTTGCGCCTTATACCGTGGCGATCGAATTTTCGTTGCTTATCTTAATTCTTCTTGTCAAGCCCTCGGGACTTCTCGGTAAGAAGCGTAATGAGAAGGTTTAAGGAGGGTATGATGAAAGAATATTTATTAAATATCAAAAATGCGTTCAAGCTTAAGCATTATATCAACTATATAGTGTTGCTCGCCGTATTTGCGCTCTTTACCGCGCTTTATTATGCAGGCGCCTTGAATCGCTCAACCCCTTCGCTTTTTAATCAGATACTGTATAGTGTGATACTTGCCGTATCACTTAACCTCGTTGTAGGCTTCCTTGGAGAGCTTTCTCTCGGACACGCAGGCTTTATGTGTATAGGAGCTTATCTTGGAACCTTTATTTCCAATATGCTTATCGGCGCAGGAATGAATACGGTCCTTGCTCTCGCTATTTCAATGGTAGCAGGAGCGGCAGTCGCTGCAGCATTTGGACTTCTCGTTGGTCTGCCCGCGCTGAGACTCAGAGGAGACTATCTTGCTATCGTAACTCTTGCTTTCGGTGAGATCATTCGTAATATCTGCAGAAACCTTCCGTTTTTCGGCGGCGCGCAGGGACTCGGATCTGTGATCTATTCCGAAAACCTTACCAATAAAAAATCGCTCCCTATGTTTATTCCCACCTTTATATGCCTTATGCTTATGCTCGTCGTTATTCAGAACCTGATCCGTTCAAAGCACGGCAGAGCTATAACAGCGATAAGGGATAACGAGATAGCAGCAAAGGCAATGGGTGTCAACGTAACCTATTACAAGCTTCTTGTTTTCGTGCTTTCAGCGGCATTCGCGGGATTTGCGGGCGTCATTTACGGCGCGGGCGTATCTCCCGTTGAGTATTCCACGTTTGACTATAACTACTCTATTGAGATACTCGTTATGGTCGTGCTTGGCGGTATGGGCTCGATAAACGGTTCTATCATATCAGCGGCTCTGATCACGGTGATCAACTTCTATCTAAAGGCTTATCTCACAGGCGATATGGCGGCGATTAAAACCCTTATTTACGCGCTTATACTGATAGTTATGGTCGTATATAAGAACGCTCCGGCGCTGAAGTCTTTCAGAGAAAAGTATACTTTTAAAAAGCTGATCGATAAGATAGTAAATAGGAAAAAGGCTGTTGATTACGTTACCGACGATACTGCTCGCTGGGACGTAGTACCGACAAAGATAGAGATGAACGAGGTTCTTTCGACTGATCTGGTCGTAACGGAAAGCGTTGTCTCACCCGATAAGGAGGTTAAATAATGTCTGATTTTGCATTAAAGACTACCGATCTCGGAATATCATTTGGCGGACTTAAGGCAGTCCAGAACGTTAATCTTGAGATCAAGGAAAAAGAGATTTACGGACTTATAGGACCTAACGGCGCAGGTAAAACGACCGTATTCAATATGCTCACGGGAGTATATCTTCCCACTACGGGCACGTTTTATCTTAACGGAAAAGAGCTTAAGGGATTTTCGCAGGAGAGGATAAACCATGAAGGTATCGCGAGAACCTTCCAGAATATCAGGCTTTTCAATAATATGACCGTCATAAGAAACGTCATGGTCGGTCTGCACAATTCACCCGAATTCAAATGCAATCCCTTTGTCAGTATGTTCAGGCTTCCGGGGCACTTCGATGCCGAAAAAAGAATGCGCCAAAGGGCTAAGGAAATACTTGATATATTCGGTTTGCTTGAAGAAAGAAACCAGCTCGCCTGCAATCTTCCGTACGGAAAGCAGAGAAAGCTTGAGATAGCGAGAGCGCTTGCAACAAATCCTAAGCTTCTTCTCCTTGATGAGCCTGCGGCAGGCATGAACCCCCAGGAAACCGCAGAGCTTATGGACACAATAAGATTTGTTCGAGATAAATTCGATGTGACGATACTTCTCATCGAGCATGATATGAGCCTTGTCAGCGGAATTTGCGATAGACTTACCGTTCTTAACTTCGGCGAGGTTCTTGCCGAGGGTGAGGTAAGCGACGTACTCAATAACCCCGAAGTCGTCAAAGCGTACCTCGGAGACTAAAATGGAGAGTTTAATATGTCATTACTTGAAGTAAATAATCTTGAAGTCAGCTACGGACTTATTAAAGCCGTCAAGGGCGTCTCCTTCGAGGTCAAGGAAGGGGAGATCGTTGCGCTCATAGGAGCAAACGGCGCGGGCAAAACAACTATAATGCACGCTCTCAACGGTATTATTCCCAAAGCGGGCGGCGCCGTTACGTTTGACGGCGCGGATATTACCGCAACACCCGCCCATAAGCTTGTATCTCTCGGTATGGCGCAGGTTCCCGAGGGAAGAAGAATATTCCAGGAGCTTACCGTTTTCGAAAACCTGAGAATGGGATATTTCATCAAAACGATAAAGCTGAGTTTGAGGCTAAGATCGAAGAAATGTATAGCCATTTCCCGATCCTCAAGGAGCGATCGAAGCAGATAGCTGGCACACTTTCCGGCGGAGAGCAGCAGATGCTCGCTATGAGCCGCGCTCTTATGTCAAGCCCCAAGCTTTTGCTTCTTGACGAACCGAGCATGGGACTTTCTCCGCTTTACGTTAATATCATCTTTGATATGATAAAGACCGTAAATGCCAACGGAACGACGGTTCTCCTCGTTGAGCAGAACGCAAAAAAAGCTCTTGCGATAGCCAACAGAGCATACGTGCTTGATCTTGGCAGAATGACCAAGACGGGAACGGGTGCCGAGCTTCTCGAGGACGAGGACGTAAGAAAAGCGTACCTCGGCGGAGCAGGAAACTGATCAATACAAATAAAAAGAACGAAATCAGCGATATCAGCTGATCTCGTTCTTTTTTATTTGTGTAAGTATTATTTCGTCTTAGAGCAACTGTGCAAGATCATAGATCATTCTCTCGGTTTTCTCAAATCCGAGGCAAGGGTCGGTTATAGATTTACCGTATACCTCGTCGCAGGATATCTTCTGCGCGCCGTCCTCAAGATAGCTTTCTATCATAAGGCCCTTGACGAGCTTCTTAACCTCGGGATCGTAATTTCTGCTTTTTGCGATCTCAAGAGCAATTCTCGGCTGCTCAAGATACTTTTTACCCGAATTTGCGTGGTTAGTATCAATAATGCAAGCGGGATTGACAAGACCCGAATTCTTATAAGCCTCAGCGAGTCCCGTAATGTCCTCGTAGTGATAGTTGGGGTGCGACTGACCGTGCTTGTCCACGTAGCCTCTGAGGATAGCATGCGCATAAGGGTTGCCCGCGGTCTCTACTTCCCAGCCTCGGTAGCAGAAAACGTGCGATGACTGAGCCGCTTTTATAGAATTCATCATAATACTGATATCTCCGCCCGTCGGATTTTTCATACCAACGGGGATAGCAAGACCGCTTGCGGTAAGTCTGTGCTGCTGGTCCTCAACGCTTCTTGCACCAACCGCAATGTAAGCAAGCACGTCTGAAAGGTATCTGTGATTTTCGGGATAAAGCATCTCGTCCGCGCAGCCGAATCCCGTCTCGCTGATAGCTCTCATATGGAGCTTTCTTATTGCGACTATGCCCTTAAGCATATCGGGAGCGGCATTGGGATCGGGCTGATGAAGCATGCCCTTGTAGCCTTCGCCGGTGGTTCTCGGCTTATTGGTATATATTCTCGGAACGATGAATATTTTATCCGAAACCTTGTCCGCAACCTTTCTTAAGCGGTAAATATAATCAAGAACCGCATCCTCACGGTCTGCAGAGCAAGGACCGATAACGAGAATGAATTTATCGCTTCTTCCCGAAAAGATATCGCCAAGCTCTTTTATCGTCGCGTCTCTTGCCTTTTTTATTTTCTCTGTAACGGGGAATTGCTCCTTTATCTCCATTGGTATAGGGAGCTTACGGTAAAACTTCATATTCATAATAGTATTTCTCCGGTAAATTATTTCGTGGGTTTATCAAAAAGCTCTCGCCTATTTGATGCTAAACGCATTTTGCTTCTCATTGCCTCGGCATCGCCTCGTTCGAGCATCTCTCTGAATTCGTTGAATTTTTTTGAGAAGCTATCCATTTCAGCGAGCAACGCCTCACGGTTCTGCATAAATAATTCGCTCCACATCAGGTCGTTGATCTTCGCTATTCGAGTTAGATCTCTGAATGAGTCTCCCGTGTATTTTTCAAGGCCATCGCTCGAGTTTGAGGTCATAAGAGTGACGGCTATGCAGTGCGTAAGCTGAGAGAGAAAAGCTATCATCTCGTCATGCTCCTCAATGGAAAGCTCTGATATCTTAGCAAATCCAAGCTCCTCTCCGAGCTTGGAGCATATAGCGATCGCGTTCTCGGTATTCTTATCGGTGGGGACGACGATATAGTTTGCGCCCCTGAATACTTCGGCGTTGCTGTATTCAACTCCGCTTTTTTCGCGGCCCGCCATCGGGTGAGCGGAGATAAATTCAACGTCGGGGCGGAGAATTGCCTGAATTTCGCGCACTATACCGCTTTTTACACCGGTAACGTCCGTGATTATCGTACCGGGAGAAAAAAGATGCTGATTATCTTCGACCCATTCGCGGAAAACGTGCGGATAGAGAGCGAATACTATAAGCTCCGATTCAGCGATAAGCGCTTCGTCTATCTCGCTCGTTCCGTATTCTATCATTCCGTGGGCGATCGCGTAGTCAACGTCCTTCGGCTCCTTGGTTATGCATCTGACGTGCTTATATCCACGGTAGGTAAGAGCCTTTGCATAGCCGCCGCCAATAACTCCGAGACCAACTATCAGTATTTTAGTATCAAAATTAAGTTCAGTCATATTTTTTCACCTCAACTCCAAGGCGCTCAAGGTCGCCGAAGAAATCGGGATAGCTCTTAGCCACCGCTTCAGCGCCGATGATCTCGCCGCCGAATTCGGTCAGAAGAATGGCAAGCGCCATAACTATTCTGTGATCGTTATGCGAATCGATAGGCGAAGACGGAGCGTGAAGCGGTGCGGGGCGAACGGTGATCCTGTTCTCTTCCACGGTAATATCCGCTCCGAGCTTTGCAAGCTCACACTTCATCGCGTCAGCTCTGTCGCATTCCTTGAGAACGAGACGTCTTGTGCCCTCAAATACCGCTCCGTTGTGATATGCCGCGAGAGCCATGAGTATAGGCGCAAGATCGGGGCAGTCTTCAACGTTGATAAGGGGCATTTTTTCTTTTTTAAGCCTCGGGAAATATTCAAGATATACTCGGTCTCCCTGAGCGGAGTCGGGATCGAGACCGAGGACGGTAACGTCGCCGCCAACGTAATTCAAAGCTTCAAGAAACGCCGCTCCGGAGTAGTCTCCTTCGACTCGAGACGAGCAATTCCTATAGCTCTGATTGCCCGGGATCCTTATTGTATATTCATCGGTAAATTCGGCGAAAATACCGAATTTTTTCACAGCCGCAAGTGTCAGATCAATATACGATCTGCTCTCAAATGGAGGTACTATCTTAAGAATGCTATCGCCGTCAAGAACGGGCAGAGCAAAGATAAGACCGGTTATAAACTGGCTGCTGACGTCACCTCTGACCGTGTATTCGCCTGCTTCCAGAGGACCGTCTACGTAAAGAATATCCGAAAGTCTCTTGAAAAGCATATTTTTTCCGTCGTAGATCTCTTCGTATACCGAAAGCGGTCTTTCGAGGAGCTTTTTTGCGCCCGAAAAGCATACTCTCGCGCCAGAAAGAGTGGCAACTGGTATCATAAAGCGAAGGGTGCTTCCGCTCTCGCGGCAATAAAGCGAGCCGCGCGGCGCGGTCTTTTTCATATTTGTTCCTTCAACCGTATATACCCCTTCGGATGCGTGAATATTTACTCCGAGAGCATTAAGGCAATCCACGGTCGCGAGAACGTCCTCGGAAGGAGTGACTCCCGATATAACGCTCACGCCCTCAGCCATTCCTGCCGAGATCAGAAGTCTGTGCGCCATGCTCTTTGAGCCGGGCGCCATTACCTCTCCCTTTGCCGCGCTTATACTTATTCTGACCTTCATTTTTTGCCTCCGATAAGAAAATCGCAGGCATCGATATAGCCTTGAAATCCGCGCCCTGTAATAGTCTTGGCGGCAGCGAGTCTTACGTAGCTTATCTGCCTGAAATCCTCGCGCTCCTCTACCTTTGAGATATGCACCTCAACGGTCGGAATTTTCACAGAGAGCAGAGCATCAAGCAAGGCTATGCTCGTATGCGTATAAGCGCCGGGATTAATGACGATGCCGTCCGCCTTTTCAAAGTATGCCTCTTGTATCTTATCAACCAGGTCTCCCTCGTGATTGGACTGATAGAAAACGGCGTCGACGCCCAGCGCCGTCAGATGTTCGGATATTTTTTTGACAAGAGCATCGTAGCTCTCGGAGCCGTATTTATCAGGCTCCCTTACCCCCAGCATATTGAGGTTCGGTCCGTTAATGATATAAAGCTTCATTTTCTCTCCAGATGTTTACTAAGTATCAGCTCGGCAACCTCTTCTTTTGAGCAGTCCGCATTGATTATAACGTCTGCCGAGCTTTTATATATTTCATACCTCTCGCGGTATCTCTTTTCGATTGCCGCAAAATCCTGCGCAAGCGGTCTGTCCTTTGTCGGTATAAGAGCGGAAAGCGGTCTGTCTATAAAATAGATCCTGCCGTTCTGCCTGAGCATTCTCATATTCTCCTTCTTCAAGGGTACACCGCCGCCTGTCGCGATGATTATACCGCTCTCGGGGGAAACGAGATCTACCGCCTCGGATTCAAGCAATCTGAAATGCTCCTCGCCAAAGCGAAGGAATATATCGGAAATAGGCGTTGCTGCGGTTTTGACCACCTCATCGTCAGTATCAACGAGCCTTCTTCCGAGCCTTTTTGCAAGTATCCTTCCAACGGTGGATTTGCCCGAGCCGGGCATTCCGATGAGTACGATATTTTCCTTCGCGCTCTCTATTCTGTCAAATATTTCGTCGCAAAGCGCTTCGGGGTACTTCGTATCAAGAAAGTATTCCGATGCCTTGACTCCCTGGGCAACAAGCATATAAAGTCCGCCCGCAGCCTTTACTCCGAGAGATCTTGCCTCTGATATAAGCTCTGTGGATAGGGGATTATATATTGCGTCTATCACTCCAATCAGCTTTGGAAACCTTGATAATTCGATAGGCTTCGCATGTATATTCGGATACATACCAACGGGAGTAGTATTTATAATTATTTCCGAATCCGTGTGGTATTTGTAAATATCGGTATACAAAACAGAAGAATTATCTGCTTTTCTCGAGGCTTTTACTATTTCTCTCGCGCCATATGACTTCGCCACGGCATATGCGGTTTTTGAAGTTCCGCCCGTGCCGAGTATCAGCACCTTTTTACCCTCAAACGAAATGCCATACCTTTTCGCGAGAGCGGACAGACCGTAAAAATCGGTATTATATCCGTAAAGCTTACCGCAGCGGTTAACTACCGTGTTGGTCGCGCCGATAGAGAGGCATGCGTCATCAACGTGATCGAGATACGGCATTACCATTTCCTTGTAGGGAATAGTAACGTTTATGGCATTGAAATCACGCGCTCTCATAAAGGAATCAAGACCGTCGCGCGGAATTTCTTTTATCTCATATTCATAATCGGCGATCTCGCCGTGTATTTCTTTGGAAAAGCTATGACCGAGCTTTTCTCCTATGCAACCGTACTTCATATCAAGATCTCAACCAGTCTGTTCCGAAGCGTGTAACGAGAAGATCAGCGATCGCAATAGCAGAAACGGCGTCTACTACTGCGCGCGCCCTGTGTATGATCGCGGGGTCATGCCTTCCTTTGATCTCGATCTCGCAGTTTTCCATAGTCCGAAGATCCACCGTCCTCTGCGCTTTGGCGATAGAAGGCGTCGGCTTTACAGCAAGGGTGAAAAGAATGGGCATACCGTTGGTAATACCGCCGTTGATACCGCCGTTTGAATTCTTTTCAAGCGTCACTTTACCGTCTTTTATACGTAAAGGGTCATTTGCTTCGCTGCCGAGCATACCGCATAGATCAAATCCCTCGCCGAATTCTATCCCCTTTACGCCCGGAATGGAAAGGCATGCGTGAGCTAAAACACCCTCAACGGTATCAAACCAAGGCTCTCCGACACCTGCGGGGACGCCAAAGATTACCGTTTCAAGCTCTCCGCCAACGCTGTCCGAATTGCTTTTTGCCGAAAGGATCTCATTCTTCATAAGCGTTTCGGCTTCCCTGGAAAGAGCGGGGAAGCTCTTCTCGGCAAGGATAGCTATATCCTTGCTGTAATCGAAAAAGCCTCTGTCAGCAATACCGTGAAGCGATTTTATATGAGTACCGATAAGTATCCCTTTTTTCTCAAGAGCAGATCTTATTATGGCGCCTGTGGCAACAAGCGGAGCCGTAATTCTTCCCGAAAAGTGACCGCCGCCCGACTTATCCTGAAAGCCGTGATATTTTTCCTCTGCCGCATAGTCGGCGTGCGAGGGGCGAGGCGTATTCTCGTAAGGAGAATATGCGTTTGAATTCTTATTTTCGTTTTTAATTATCAATGCGATCGGCGTTCCTTCGGTAAAACCGTTTTTTATGCCGGAGAGGAATTCGACCTTATCCCCTTCACGCCTCGGCGTTGAGATATCAGCCTCTCCCTGTCTTTGGAGAAGCGATTTTTCGATAAGATCATAATCGACCTCTATACCGGGAGCAATGCCGTCTATTACCGCGCCGATAGCCGCGCCGTGGCTTTCGCCGAAAAGGGTGACGGTTATATTATTGCCATAAATATTTTTCATAATTAAATAGCCTCGCTATTCATACTGTTTTTGAGTCTTTCGTATAGCTCGGAGAATGAAGCGCTTTCAAGACGGTAAGAGCCGGGGGTATCAACGAAGACCGCATCGCAGAAATCTCCGTTGCCTTTTTTATCGTGCTTTGCATATTCGATCACAGCATCGGGATCGATATCGCTAAGATCGGTCGGCAGCTTCATATCCTTTAATATCGGAATAAGCTTTCTCGCAACCTCGGAAGAGCACATCGGCAGCATTCCGAGAGCTACGCATTCGCCGTGAAGATATCCTCCGAGCGCTTCAATGCCATGACCGAGAGTGTGACCGAAATTCAATATCTTTCGAAGAGATGACTCGCGCTCGTCCTGCTCAACAACATTCTTCTTTATCATGAGCGCTCTGTAAATAACGTTGGTCAGATCCTTTTTCCATAGTTCATTTTCAAGATCCAGAAAAAGGTCCTTATCGGATGTCAAAGACATTTTGACTACCTCGGCAAGACCTGCGGAAAGCTGGCGCGCATCAAGTGTAGAAAGAACGTCTGTGTCTATAAGCACCGCCTTCGGCTGGTAGAAGGCTCCGAGGATGTTTTTTACTCCAAGGAAATCAATGGCGCATTTGCCGCCTATTGATGAATCCACCTGGGAGAGAAGGGTAGTAGGTACGTTATAAAACCTCACTCCGCGCATATATGTAGCCGCCGCAAAGCCTGCCATATCTCCGACGACTCCGCCGCCAACTGCTACTACCGCATCCTTTCGCTGCAATCCGAATGCAAGCAATTCTTTACAAATATAGCTATAAGTATCAATGTTTTTGTTTTCTTCACCGTATGGAACGGTGATTATCTTTGCCTCGCGGCAGCGCGCAGCGACAGCTTCGCTGTACGCCTTTGGTACTCCGCTGTCCGTAACAATAGCGGCGCGGCAGTCAAGATCGAAAAACTTATCCGAAGAAGAGAGCAGATCCGAGCCAAGGTATATATTGTATCCCGAATCGCCAAGCTCCATTTTTAAAGTGTGTTTAACAGTCATAAAACTCCATTCTGCCTCCTAATGGCGGCTATTCAAAGCTTAATGATTTTGCAACTAATTGCCTTTACTGACGTTTATACGTTCCGACGAGCTTAACGTCATGGCAGTATTCGTCAAGATCCTCGAGCATGCGCCGTCCTTCCTTGGAGTTGACGTTGCCCTCGGCTTCAATATAGAAGTAGTATTGCCACATAAGCTCCTTCATAGGTCTCGATCTCATAGTGCGCATATTGAAGTTGTGCTTTCCTATGATGTCAAGAGCCTTTGCGAGCGCTCCCGCCTCGTTTTTAACGGTGAAGAGCAGAATGCTGTGTATACCGCTCTCATCGGGCTCGTGCTTGTGAGCGCTTCTCGAGAAGACCGCAAAGCGGGTAGTGTTGCTCTTAGATTCATTGATATTCTTTTCCAGAACCTTAAGTCCGAAAAGCTCTGCTGCGGTCTCGCTTGCTATTGCCGCTATGCTTTTGTCCTTAAGTGCCGCAACGCGCTCGGCGGCAAGTGCCGTATTCTCAAACTCTTCCTCGGAAAATCCGTGCGCTCTTATATAAGGCTTGCATTGTGAAAGCGCCTGAGGGTGGCTCACGACCTGCTTGATGTCGCTCATAGAAGCTCCCTCTATTCCGAGCAAGCAATGCGCGATGTCAATATCAACGACACCGTTGACAATGAGCGGACCGGAGAACATAAGATCGGTCACCGCGCCTACCTCGCCGCCAACGCTGTTTTCGATAGGAAGCACGACGGCGTCGCACTCTCCCGTAACGCAAGCGCGGTAAGCACTCTCGAAATTCGGGTATGAGATCTTTCTTGCCGTGGGGAATAGCTTGCACGCGGCGATATAAGCAAATGCGCCTGCCGCTCCCGAGTAAGCTACGCGCAGACCGTTCATCAACGTGTCCTGATAGCTTCTTGATATAGCCATAGTACTTTCAAGGAAATTGACGTAAAATGGGCGAAGCTTCTCGTCCTGCATAAGAGCTGCGTTTCTCTCCACGACCTCGCGCTCTCTTTCTGCATCGAGTATGGGAAGACCGTGCGCTGTTTTATACTCCGCAACTTCCCTTGAGCAAGCCATTCTTTCGGCAAAAAGCTCTCTTATCCTTGCATCTATATCGTTAATTGACTTTCTGACGTCCTTAAGATCTCTCATATTAATTTCCATTCCGTCGCTCAAAGGCGACTGTACAAATATTTAATTATTTTTCGTAACCGCTTGCGGCTATTCGGATCAAGGCTCCGAATAGCGAAAATTTGCGCGGGAATTAACCGAAGGAGCGATTATTGCAAAGTAATTATTCACGCTGATCTCCAATCTGATACTTAAGCCCTGAATTCATCGCTGAGCTTTTTAAATGCGCCAAGCGATCTTTCTATCATTTTGGGATCCTGGCAATATGCGATCCTCACGTATCCCGGCGCTCCGAAATCGTCTCCCGGGACGAGTAGAAGACCGTATTTTTTTGCTCTTTCGGAAAACTCCTTGGCATCGGGGCAAAGCGATCTTACGAAAAGATAAAATGCGCCCTCGGGCTTCTCCGTTTCGTATCCGTAAGACGTAAGAGCCTCGAGAAGCATTTTTCTGTTCGAGTCGTAAATATCTATATCTGCGCTCTTTCCGAGACAATCGCTGACGAGCCTTTGAAGAAGGGAAGGCGCGCAAACGTATCCAAGAGATCTGCCCGCTCCGCATACCGCGCGGAAGACCTCTTTTGCATTTTCGGCCTTGGGAGAAACGAATACGTAGCCGATCCTCTCTCCGGGGATGGAAAGCGACTTCGAAAAAGAGTAGCAAACAATAGTATTATCGTAATAATTCGGGATATAAGGTACGTTTACTCCGTCATAAACAAGCTCTCTGTAAGGTTCGTCTGCAATTATATAAATAGGGTGACCTGCCTCTTTGCTCTTTTTCTTCAAAAGATCTGCAAGAGCTTTTATCTCGGCTTCCGTATATACCTTGCCCGAGGGATTGTTCGGCGAGTTGATTATTACCGCGGCGCAAGCTTTGCCTATTGCTTCACCGAGCGCCTCGGTGTCAAGTCCGAAGCCTCCGTCCTTCGCGCTTACCGTCACAAGCCTTCCGCCTGCCTCTTCTGCGAATACGCGGTATTCGGGGAAGTACGGTACCGGGGTGATAACCTCTTCTCCTTCGGTAACGATCGCGCCGAGCGCTGCGCTAAGCGCCGCTGCAGCTCCTGCGGTCATATATACGTTTTTCGCCTCGGCTTCCGCTCCGAACGTATCCCTGATATAGTGGGCTATGTTTTTTCTGACATCAATATCGCCCTCTGCCGAGGTGTATGCATGAAGCTTCGTGCCGTCGTATTCGCGGATCAGCTTTTCTATTCCCTCGTTGACGCATAGAGGGGGCGCAACGCTTGGGTTTCCGAGTGAATAATCAAAAACGTTTTCACTACCGATCTCACTGCTAAGCTTTTTTCCAAACTCAAAAAGCTCTCTTATCGTAGATCTGTTGGTACCCAGCTTCAGATATTTTTCGTTTATCACTGTTTTTCACCCCCACGTGCGCATAAAAAATAATATCTTAAATTATACTACTATATTTTAAAAATGTCAAGAAATATATTTTAAATTTAATCAACCCATATATTTTAAAATTTATCAACCCTATTATGATCCTTCAAGTCTTTCATATGGCAAAAAATATCAGCGGTTTTCGATAAAAAGAAAGCCGATAAGAGAATTTGCGCAGGATAATTGAGTATTTGATGCTAAATTGGGCGTTTTACTGTCAAAAAAACATTTTATCTTTGCAAATTTCCTTGTTGAACTTTTTACGCGCTCTTTGTTAAAATATCAAAAACGGAAAACAATTCCAAACAATAAGGAGCACTAAAATGAAAAGAATTTTAAAGACTTTTGTATTTCCTTTGCTGGCGGCAGTTCTTTTTACGCTGATCAGCTTCGCATCTATGGCGAGCGAGACGTCTTCGCTTAAATACACGGTAAAGGGGGATGAAGAAGGCTTTACCGCAGTATCGGGCGAGAGCGAGATCTCGACTCAAAGTCTTGGCGAGCTGATATCCATGATAGAGGCAGACGGAATAGATATAGTCTTCGACAACGTTTCGGCAGAGGAGAGTATCACATTCAAAAGATCGTGCGTGATCTCGGGAAGCCTTACGCTTACAGGCGGAATCATATGCGAAAGCGAGTCGCTCGCATTTAACTCGGCGGATATAAAGGTTTCGGGTGCGGATATCGAGATCAGAAGCGGAAGCGTAAATTTTATAAAATCTTCCGTTTCTCTTTCCGATGCAGCTATCACCTTAGACAGATCGCCCTCGGCATCTTTGTTCGCTGAAAGCTCCGAGATCAAGGCTAAAACAAATAGAGGAGCTATACTGATAAACGTTGGCTCTGTATACCTTACCGATACCGACGTTAAGAATGAATATTCCTACGCGATAGAGAATTATTCTGGACTCTATTTGGGCGGCGAAAGCGATATCACGGGATATGAATACGGAATCTATACAGAAAGAACGGCGCATCTTACGGCAGGCGGGAAATATTATAGAGGCGAGGCATCGGTCATTTTTTCATCTGTGTTTGAAAGGGGCGGCTTTTATAAAGCCTTCCTCGATGCCGACGCCATAAGTATCGCAGGCGTAAGCGTATCTGACTCGACCACGGATAGCTTCGATCTTACTTACCTCGAGTCGAGTGATAAGTGCAGCGAAAAAAACGTCGCGGCAGTATCGCTCCCATATAGATTCAGCTTTTATACGGGCGGCGAGCTTTATTCCGAAAGCAGCTTTTTCGGGGATGAGACAACTGCCGCTCCGATTGCTCCGACACTTCTTGGCTACACCTTCAAGGGCTGGAAGGAGAGCGGGAGCGCGGATAGCTTTTTGTTTGGTGATACGCCTAAAGCAGATACCGTGCTTTTTGCATCCTTTTCTCTCGATAGCCCCACTTATTCAATAAGCGATACCGAGTTTACTTATGACGGTAAAAAGCATTTTCTATCTCTTGGAGACATATCGCATCCGCTTCTTGCCGAAGGCTCCGTCAGCTATGAATGGTACAAAAATGAAGAGAGTATAAATGATACATCTCCATCAGTCGAGCTTGTATCTGTTTCGGACTCAGGAGCTTATAATTGCAAACTAACATTTGCATATAAAGGTGATTATGTTACTGTAACGACAAAAACCGTAAATGTCAAAATAGATAAAATGAAGGTGGCAAAGCCTCAAATAACTCCTCTTAAATACACAGGCTATCCTATACTGCCCGAAAGTCTTGACACCGATTATTACACTGCGGAATACGAAGAGGGAACAGACGTAGGATCATATCCCGTGACCCTGAAGCTTACCGATCCCGAAAACTGTATATTTGAAAGCGGAGAGGAGCTTTATGAGTATTGCGTATACGATATAGTCAAGGCTGAAAACAGATTTTTGAAAGAGCCTGCCATATCGGATTATTACGAGGGGTATTTGCCGACCCTTAGCTTCACCTCACTTTTTGGCGAATGCACTCTTTACTATTCGAGCGACGGAATAAGATTTGATAAAGCGCCGCCGACAGAAGCAGGCAGCTATTATCTTGAGGTCGTTGTGGATGAGACGGATAATTACTACGAGCTGAGGAGCGAGATCATTCCGTTTTCCGTCCTTCCCGATTTCGTCAAAAGCCTTGAAATAAAGGAAAAGCCGAATAAGACCGATTATCTCGCGTTTGATACTGTTGATCTCGAAGGCATTTTGCTATACGCCGTGTATGAGAGCGGAAAAAGAGAAGAGGTCTCTCGTTCCGATATATCCGTCTATTACGGAAGCGGAGACTGTATTCTTGCGCAGGACAGCTGCGTTTATCTCTCGTATCTCGGAGCGAGCGTTCCGCTTTACGTTACGGCGTCAAGGCGCGATTACGACCTCTCGGGGCTCGTTTTTGAAGACGCGGAAGTTCTGTACAACGGAAAACGGCAGACGATATCGGTGGGCGGCGCCATATCGGGTCTTGACGGAATACCGCTTGAATATGAGATCAGAGGCGGCGGAATAGAAGTTGGAGAATATGAAATAAGAATAGTATTCAAGGTCTCAAGTCCGAACTACAATAAGCCTTCCGATGAGGTAAGACTGCTTAAAATATCTCCGCGCCCCGTAAAGGTCACGTATACCGAGCTTGAATTCATCTATGACGGATCGCCAAAGCTTCCGAAGGCGGAGTTTACGGCAGAGAACGGAGCATCCGTAACAGTGCCTCTTTCGGGAGCGGCTACCGATGCAGGGGAATACACGGCAAATTGCATCTTGAACGACCCGAACTACAGGGTTGAAAACCCCGAGATAATCTTTACCGTCTTTAAAGCTCCGATAGATCTTTCGGGTGTAGCTTGGTCGAACGCCGTCTTGACGTACACAGGAGAGCTACAAGGCGTCAGAATAACCGAGCTTCCAAAAGGAGTCAGAGTATCGGGGTATCTTAACGCATCCTTTCGGGATGCAGGCAAGTATTGCGCCGAGGCGGTCCTTGAATATGACGAGAATAATTATCTTCCGCCGGACCGATTAACGTATGAGTGGCAGATCACACCTGCCGAATATGATAATAGCGGATTTTATTTTTCTGACGCAAGCTTCGTTTATGACGGCAAGACGCATTACCCCGAGCTTCACGGAAGCATGCCGAAGGGGCTTGACGGCTCGTCGCCTTCATATGAGTTTTCCTTGGGAGCAACTCACGTCAGCGAGGGCAGAGTAGAGGTGACAGTCACCTTTTCCTCGGGCAGTAAAAACTACCTCGCGCCGCCCGCGGTCAAGGCTTTTGTCACGGTAACGCCTAAGGTCATAGCCGTCACCTGGGGAAGCTGCTCCTTCGTATACGACGGCTCTCCGAAAACACCCGAGGCAAAATCGAGAGATATAGCAGTAAATGTCACGGGCGAGGGAATAGATGCGGGGACGTATACCGCGACCGCATCAGCTGAAAGCACGGATTACAGAATAGCAAACCCAAGCTGTGAGTTCACCGTTACAAAAGCGGAGAATAAATGGGTGGAAATACCAAGCGTATCCGATATTTTCGAGGGCGGCGAAATCAATTTTAAAGCGTCTCCGATATCGGGCGAGGCTGTATATACTCTGTATTCCGATGAAGAGCTGACGAATAAAATGGATTACCCCGAGTCGGTGGGCGAATATTACCTTGTAGCATACGTTCCCGAGAGCAAAAACTATCTGCAGCTCGTGTCCGAAGCAATGAGCTTTTCGGTCATTCCGATCGAGGCGGTTTCTCTTTCGGTCTCGCTCGCGGACAAGCCTTTCTTTGCTCTTGATACAATAAAAGACGGCGACATTGAGGCTCATATAGTCAATAACGACGGAAGCGCCGTGAAAATCGAGTTTTCTTCGATAGAGATAACGTATCAAAGCGGTGATGCGCTGAAATACGGCGATAATAAAGTGACCTTTCGCCACGGCGGATTTGAAGCGACCGCCGATATCGTGGTAGCTCTCCGCGAGTACGATATGTCAGGCGCGGTCTGGGTGGATCTTGTCCATACCTATGACGGAGAAGAAAAGAGCCCGAAGGTCGAAGGACTTCCCGAAGGGGTAACTCTTATTGGATTTACCTTAAGCGGCGCGGTCAACTCGGGAAGCTATAAGGTATCAGCTATTTTTTCTTATGACGAGGAAAACTATATGCCGCCCGAGCTTGCTGAGGCTGAGCTTGTGATAAAGAAAAAAGAGATATCCTTACCTACTATACCCGATAGCATTTACACAGGTAAGGATATCACCCCGAGCATTAAAGAGGATCCGCTTTATACCTTTACGGCAGAGCCGAAGAGGCGCGCGGGAGAATATTTCGTTAAATTCACCCCGAAAGATCCCGAAAACTATACGTTCGGAGAAAACGATACCGCAAGCTACCGTATATTGCCTGCGCCGATCACCGTCACCGTAGGAAAGGGCGGGAGCTATACCGCCACCGAGGGCGAGCTTTTCGGCGCGGATTCCCTTTTTGAGGAATACTATTCCGAGGGCGGCTATCTTTATCTCTCATCTTCCAATACCGACTACAAAATAACCGTAATTCCCTATAAAGAGGAAAGCGGAATATTTCCTCTTCTCATTATAATACTCTTCGTGCTTCTTATGGCGCTTGCCGTATATATATTCGTGGGCAAAAGGGATATCCTTTTCGCATCGGTAAAGCTCTCGGGAAGAAAAGAGAGAGAGCCCGAGCCGAAGCCTTCGGCGCCCGCCCCCAAGACGCCCGAGCTTAAGACCCTGCTTGAGGTAAACGAATCATCCGCAAACCGACTGATCTCGGATATGCTTGCGAAAAGCCTCGTTAAGGAAGAGAGAAAAAAGATAGTCACCTCGGGCGCAAAGCGTTACGCAGTCAACGTTGGAAGAATATCAGAGGCGTTTGAGTCGGGAGATAAGATCGATATAAACACTTTGAAAGCCAAGGGCATCGTCCCTAAGGACGCCTGCTATCTTAAGATCCTCGGCGCGGGAGTTCTCGATAAGCCTCTTCACCTCATGGCTAATTCATTCAGCCTCGGAGCTGTCAAAATGATTGCTCTGACGGGCGGCGTTGCCGAGCGGGTATATACCGAAAGAGCAAAAAAGAATTAAAATATAGTATTATTTTCTATTGAAAAAAGCCTCTTTCTGTGCTAAAATATAAAAAAGCAAAGAATCAGGAGAGCTTTAAGTATGCTGCTTTCGGTCAGTATAATATATAAAGACAAGCATATATGCGTAATAAAAAAGCCCGTGGGAATGCCATCGCAAAGCGATCCCACGGGCGATACCGATGCGCTTACCGATACGAAGGAAGCGCTTGAAAAAGCATCCGATAGCTCCGCGCTCTGGCTTATCCATAGACTGGATAGAAACGTTGCGGGGCTTCTTGTATTTGCAAGGACGCGTGCCGCCGCAGCCGAGCTTTCAAGGCTCGTATCAGAGGGAGAAATGAATAAAAGGTATCTTGCCGTATGCGAGGGCAAGGGCGCTGAGGGTGAGCTATGCGATTATCTATTCAAGGATTCGATATCAAATAAATCCTTCGTCGTATCGGGAGCAAGGCGGGGCGCGAAGAAAGCGATAACCTATTCGTCTCTTTTAGGTGAGAGGGAAGAGAGATCGCTTTTGGAGCTTGATCTGAAAACGGGCAGATTTCATCAGATAAGATGCCAGCTTGCAAGCAGGAAAAATCCGCTCGTCGGCGATAAGAAATACGGAAGCCGCGATGCAGGAGCGAGGACGCCGGCGCTTTTTGCGTATCGACTTGGATTTACCGTTTTCGGTAAGAAATACGAATTTTGCGAAATGCCCGATAGCGGAGAATATCCGTGGTCGACTTTTAAAGAGGAGCTTGAAAAAATATGAAAACCGAGAAGCTGTATTATAAAAGCGCTTATATAAAGGAATTCACGGCAAAGGTCGTTTCGTGCGAGAAAAAGGGAGATGTATACGAGATAGTCCTCGATAAGACCGCCTTTTTCCCGGAAGAGGGCGGTCAGTACGCCGATAGCGGATATATAGACGGCATAAGAGTTCTTGACGTAAAGGAAAGGGCAGGCGTGATATACCACACCGCCGAAATGAGCATAGAGACAGATAAAGAGGTCGCATGCTCTCTTGACTTTGAGGAAAGGCTTGAAAAAATGCGCATCCAGTCCGCGGAGCATATTCTATCGGGCATCCTTCACACGCTTTACGGCATTGAAAATACAGGCTTTCACCTTGGTAAAGAGGACGTGACCTTCGATACCTCGCGCCCTATAAGTCGGGAAATGCTGAAAAACATCGAGAGGCTTGCAAATCTCGCGGTTATGAGAAATATGCCGATCACGGCTGAATTTCCGAGCGCCGAAGAGCTTAAAAATATGACCTACCGCTCAAAGCTTGACTTGACCGAGGACGTCAGAATAGTGACGATAGGAGACGTTGACGCCTGCGCCTGCTGCGCGCCGCATGTGGCATACACGGGTGAGATAGGCGTGATAAAGCTTATAGACGCCGTCACTCATAGGGGCGGCAGCAGAATAAGAATGCTCGCGGGCGAAAGAGCGCTTGACTATATCTCGTGTCTTTCCGACGAGGCGTCGCGCGTGTCCGTTATGCTCTCAGCGCCGGTGCTTGGCATATCGAGCGAGACCGAGACGCTTCTCGGAGCGAAGGACGAGCTGAAATATAAGCTTTCCGAAGCCAATAAAAAAATAGCAAGGCTTCTTGCGGAGAGCCTTGCCGATAATATTAGTGTTGTTCTTACTCCTTTTTCGGATAAGGAATCCCTGCGCTTCTTCGTCAACGAGGTGACGGCGAGAAGAGAGGGAGACCTCGTCGCTCTTTTTGGAGAAGAGGGAAGATATACCTATCTTATACATTCCGAAAGAGAGAATTTCAAGGAATTCATTAAAGCAGCGAATGCAGCCCTTTCGGGTAAGGGCGGCGGCAAAGCGCCTGCCGCTGAGGGAATGTTCTCGGCGACCTTAGAGGAGATAAAAGCATACTTCGCTTCAACTCAATGAGGTAAGAGCGCGAGATATTGATATTATACCTCGCCCGTATCGAAATTGACGATGATACTCTTTTTCTTAGGCATAAGCTTAGTCAGTTTAATTCCTGCCGCGGCGAGCATTCTTCTTGAATTCGCATCGGAAACGGTGTCCTTGTATTTATCCGAAAGGAAAATGACCTCGCGCACTCCTGCCTGAATTATTGCCTTTGCGCATTCGTGGCAGGGGAAGAGCGCAACGTAAAGTCGGGAGCCGAAGAGCGATTTTCCGCGCGTGTTCAGTATTGCGTTAAGCTCAGCGTGAACGACGAAGGGGTATTTTGTCTCGCCCTCGTCCGCGTTTCTGTTCCAAGGGAAGACGTCATCCGAGCAGCCCTGAGGAAATCCGTTGTAGCCGGTGGAAAGTATTCTGTTGTCCTCGTCAACGATGCAGCAGCCAACCTGCGTGCTTGGGTCCTTTGAGCGCTGAGCGGCAAGAAGCGCAACTCCCATAAAGTATTCATCCCAGCTTATGTAATCATCTCTTTTTCCGACCATGGCGAGACTCCTTTTTGTTTTTTGATTATTGTAGCACAAAATACAGATATTGTCAATAAAATTCTTAAGAGAAGGAATATTCAATGTACCGAGAATGCAGACTCTGCCACCGCAACTGCGGAGTAGACAGAACCGTCGGCGAGCGCGGCATATGCAAAATGACGAGTGAAATATACGTTGCGAGGATAGCGCCTCATATGTGGGAAGAGCCGCCGATCTCCGGTAAAAGAGGATCGGGGACTGTATTCTTTTCGGGCTGCTCGCTCGGCTGCATATACTGCCAGAATAAAGAAATATCCCGAGGCGAGTGTGGCAGCATATATACAGAAGACGAGCTTGCGGATGCCATGATAAGGCTTGCGGGAGAAGGCGTGCATAATATAAATTTTGTAACCCCTACTCATTATGCGCCATCGGTCAAAAAATCGGTGAAAATAGCGAGAAATAAAGGTCTTATGCTACCAATAGTTTACAATACAGGCTCATATGAAACGCCTGAGACCGTCAGAATGCTGAAAGACACCGTTGATATATGGCTGCCGGATTTGAAGTATTATAAGTCCTCTACCGCAGAAAAATATTCATCCGCTCCCGATCTTGCGAATGCGGCAAGAGAGGCGATAGACGAAATGGTGAAGCTATGCCCCGAGCCTATCATTGATAGCGAGGGAATAATGCAAAAGGGCGTGATCGTCCGCATACTTCTTTTGCCAATGCATATTGCCGAGGCGAAGCTTAACTTAAAGTATCTTTATGAAAAATACGGCGACTCAATTTACATAAGCTTAATGTCTCAGTATACCCCAAGTGAGGGGTTGCCACCGCCGCTTGACAGAAGGGTGACGCGAGCTGAATATGAGGAGCTTATTGAATATGCCGAAAGGCTCGGCGTTAAAAACGCATTTATTCAGGAGCATTCAAGCGCGTCCGAAAGCTTTATACCCGACTTCAATATCTATTCTGATAGAAAAGGAAAAAAATGACATGACCGAAAGCACGAAAATTATCTTTGAAAAATATGAAATAAGGAAGACGAAGCGCCAGAAGACAGCCTTTATCGACCACGTGACGGGATTCGCCGATAGCCTTGGCTATGAAGCTCACGTTGAGAAGGGAGAATTCGGAGCAAGAAATATAATCGTCGGCGATCCTGCAAGCGCAAAGGCTGTATTCACTGCGCACTATGATACCTGCCCGAGATTGCCTTTTCCGAACCTGATAACACCAAGGAATATCTTCCTTTATATTCTGTATCAGATCGTCATAACTATCGCTATTTTCGCCGTCCCGATAATAATAGGAGTCTTGCTTTATACTCTTCTGACCTCACTCGGCGTTAATGAGGAGATAGCGGATCTGATCTCGGATAAGATAATCGCGCCCTTGATCCTTATAGAATGTCTTCTCATCATGTTTGGACCCGCAAATAAGCATACTGCGAATGATAATACCTCGGGCGTCACCCTTCTTCTTGATATCATGACCGATCTTCCGATAGAGGATAGAGGCGCCGTTGCCTTCATTTTCTTCGATCTTGAAGAGGTTGGGCTCATAGGCTCGTCCTCGTATGGCGGCAAGCACAAAGCGGATATGAAGACCAAGCTCGTAATAAACTTCGACTGCGTCTCAGACGGAAAGACATTCCTCTTTGCTCTCAATAAAAAAGCAGAGGCAAAGAGAAGCCTTCTCGAGAGCGCGTATGCTCCCGAGGGCGAATACGAATGCGAGTTTCATTCGAAGGGCGTTATATATCCCTCTGATCAGATGTCATTTCCTCTCGGAGTCGGCGTTTCGGCTCTGCTTCGCACTAAAAAGGGTCTGCTTTATATGAATAAGATCCATACCCCGAAGGATACTGTCTATGATGAAGCAAATGTTTTATTCTTAAAGGAGCGCTCGATAAAACTCGCTAAGATGCTTTCGGAAGAAGAGCCTGCCAAAGCGGAATAAAACGGAAAAATAGATATTTAGCTTTGAAAATGACGAAAAATACTTTACAAAATCGGAATTTTGTGCTAAAATAATTGAAAATACATTTTTTGGAGACTCAAATGAATACGGATAATAAATTTCCCTTTGAGATGTACTCTCTTTCGGGCATGGGAACGCTCGTTGCCGCAAGATACAGCGAGAGCAAAATGGAGCTCGTCGAGGTTACGGCAGGTAAGGTAAGAATTCAGATCGGCACGGAGATGATAGAAGCCTCGGTCGGAAGCTTTGTCTATATTCCTCACGGCCTCGTCTTTAAGGTCGAAGCGGAGGAAGGCTACGCCGCAGTCCGCGGAATGAAGTTTGACCTCTCGATAATTGAATCCAATATGGTCAACTACGAGGCGGAGATCCTCTATATGTTCTATATCCAGTCGGAAAATAAGATAAAGCTCTTCACGTCCGAGCATCCCGTTCATAAGGTGCTTTCACGCTGCATGAGCGACTCCTACGAGGAGTACGTATCAAAGGACGTTTGCTATAAGCTCCCCATAAGAGCGAATATTTATCTTTGCATGACCGCGCTTTTGCGCCATTATTGCGGAAATAAGGATGACTCCGAGCGCCTCGAGTATCACAACGTTCTGAGGCTTCGCCCCGTCATCAACTATATTTCCGAGCATTGCGCCGAAAAAATATACATAGAGCAGCTCTCCGAGATCATCATGGTCTCCCCCGATTATTTTACAAAAATGTTCAGAGACAGTATAGGAAAGACGCCGATAGGCTATATCAACGGTATTAAGGTAAACCGCTCGATGCAGCTTCTCATCGGAAGTGATAAATCGGTAGCCGAAATAGCGGATGAGATCGGCTTTTACAATGCAAATTATTTCCATAAGATATTCAAGCAATATATGGGCGTCAGCCCCTTGGCATATAGAAAAGCGAATAAATAGCCTCTATAAGTTAAAAACCTATTGACATGTGGCTGAATTTGGTGTATAATTTAGTCACAGAGCATATAATATTATATGGAGGAACTAAATATGACGATTATTCCTATGCGTGATTTGAAAGATACAACCGAGATAGAGCGTCGCTGTGCAGAAGCGGGTGGCCCTGTATTTGTTACAAAAAATGGTTATGGCAGACTCGTTGTAATGGATATTGAATACTACGAAAAACTTATGGGTAAAATATATGAAGCCAAACTTGTAAATGAAGGACTTTCCGATATCGAAAACAATAAAACTGTTGACGGTGACACTGTAAGAGCAAGGATGACCGAAAAGTATGGAGTTTGAATACTTATATCGATTTACAGAAAGAGCTGCGATAGATCTCGATGAGATTCTTAAATATATTTCACTTGATTTAGGAAACCCAATTGCAGCCGGAAATTTCGGTAAAAAAGTTTTTGAAAAAATCGATATGATAAGGTTATTTCCGGATTCGTGTGAACGTGTAGATAATGAATTTTTAACCGATAAATCTTTGCGTAAATTATTGGTTGATAATTATATTATTTATTATAAGCCGAATTATATCCAAAAAATTATAATTATAGTGCGTATTATTTACGGAAAACGCAATCTTGACGATGTATTAAAAAATATATAACCTCATCCCCATCAAGCCTTCTTTGTGCAGACAAATTGACCTTGATGGGGCATTTTTTGTTTGTATATTTTCACCAAAAAAGTTTGGTTATTCTGAGACTTTACAATATATTTTAAATATGATAAAATAAAGTATAATATTTTATGGGGATATCCCCATTATCTCTGCACACAAGGTGTGCAGAGATAAAAAGATTTTATTTTAAAATATTAAAAATCTTTCATAAAGGAGAAAAAGAAAATGAAGAAATTGACCAAAGTCTTAGTTCTTCTCTTGACCGTTGCACTTCTTTGCACAGGTCTCGTATTCGCGATCAACGCAGATACCTCGGTAGCAAGCGTTAATTCCACCGATTACGATACTCTTGCGGATGCAATAGCCGCAGCAGAAGACGGCGCGACGGTAAAGCTAACGGCTGATGCTACCGTTGCGGACACCGTAACGATCGCAAAGAACGTTACGATAGACCTTTCGGGTCACACTCTTAATTCTACAGGAAGCCTCGCTTTTGAGGTAACCGAGTCGGTTAAGTTTGAGATCGTCGGAGCAGGTAATATCAACGTAAAAGGAATGCTTTACAAAACCGCATCGGGGAAAGCTCCTGAAGTAAATCTTGCGGGTAAGGGCGAAGGAATAACCCTCACTCAGGATAAGGCAACGGGCGATCCCTATATCACCTATACTTATGACGGAACGTTCCTTTACAAGAATCTTGAAGTTACCACCAATTATTCGGAAGCCGATGGTAATAGCGTATACGTCTCATTCTTCCATAGCGATACAACGGCAGACAATGCGCAGATAACCTTAAACGGCGTAGAGTTTCATGCTCCTGTGGCTGTTCCCAATGACCCCGGAACGTTTATTCTCGGCGCATGCGGAACTCAGTCTAAGCTCATTATCAAGAACTCCGCTCTTTATACTACCGCATCGGGACTCTATCTCGGTCATCTCGTTGCTCCCGATAACATAACCGCAGACGGCGTTGGAATCGAGACCACGATAGCTGAGATCGAAAGCTCAATTATTTCCGCTGTTTCTTCGGCAAAGAACAGTAAGATATACGGTATCTGCCTTGAAAAAGAAGGATTTGCCAATACGGGAGCTGTAGGTATAGTATCGATAAAAGACTCTCTTGTTGAGTCCTCGTGCAGAACTATATATGCTTCAATAGCTAATAATGATGGGCAAGTTCAGCTTCGCTCCACGCTGGTGAAGCTTGCAAATTCCACCCTTAAGCTTGCAGGAGCAGTTAGCGGAGCAAATACGGCTCGTGTTCACACAAGACATACCGAGGTTCAGCTTGACGCAACCTCTAAGGTAAGCTCATATCTTTCAAATAAGGTTATATTTGCAACGCAATACGGCACCGTAGTAGGTCAGGTCGGCACAAGAACCAATGCCGTAGGTGATACAACCGATTCCGCAGGTATTTATTTCCCTGATGGAAAGTACGGTACAACGAGCAATACCTATACGTGGGTATACGATCCCGTAGGTAATGCAGATTATCCTTACGTTATCAAGCTTAAGACTGATGCAAATGATAACTCGAAATTATTTAAATATGAGAATCTTTCCTTCAGCGGAATATATGCGTATAACGCAGATAGGATTCTTTATCAGGCAGGAAAAAAGACGTTTTCCGATAACGAGAGCTTTTCAAGTAAGCTCCAGTTTTCACCTTCTGCCGGAACTGTCTATTATGCTACCACAAAGGATAACTCCTACTTAAGATATGTTATTACTGCAAATAGTAATGGCAACAAACATACGGTAACCGGTAATACTATGGTTCCCGGAATAGATCCTTTCTTTGTCTTCGGAGGATCAAGCGCATATGATAAGAATTATGCTTACTTAAAAGATGTTAACACCACTATCAACGTTAAGACCAGCGATACTGTTATCACTCCTACCACGCTTCAAATGTCACGCGCTAAGGTAGTTGTTGCAAGCATTGATTTTGGTACCGATTCTTTTGATGCCGGTTATCCCGCTATGACCGTTTATACTCAGGCGAGATATACTCAGCAGAATTCAGGCACAATAAAAATTGACGATGTAGATACGTCTTACGACACTACAGGAAAACCAAGCACTGCGACGGTATTTAATATTAAATCGGACGGCAAACTTGAAAAGTGCGGAGGTCTTACCGCTGATAATACTACTAATCTTGTATTAAATTCTGCAGGTAAATGGAATAGACTTACTGCGGTATTCTATACTGACCCCTCACTTAATAACGGAAAGGGAATTGCTTACTATTATCTTAATGGTAAACCGATAGGCACGACGGATGCAGTTCCTGCCGGCGGCGATCTTGGATATATTCAGGGAATAAGATTTGCAATTGCAACGGATGCAGTTCTTAATCTTGACTCTTCCATAGTTTTTGATAATTCTTCTTTCAGAGTTTATAATGATTTCGTCTACGAGACCGCGGTTGACGGTGTTTGCGACGGAACATATTACCCCGAGAAGTACATAAATACTACTCTTGAAAATGAATACATCGACTCCACTATCACGGTTTCGGGTGTTCCTTATTCTCTCGCCGTTGCAAATACTAAGGCGAAAGAGCTTGATTCGGTAGTTGATTTTAAGGAAGGTCACCTTTCTTCTTACGTACTTAATAAGGGTGTTTATGAAAGCGTAGAGACGGACAATACCGCTACGTATAATGCTTATTATGCGCTTAATAGCGGAGATAAGCTTGTCCTTCTTAAGGATCTTAACCTCAAGGGAACTAAAACGTTTACGTTTAATTACGTTGGTACAACCGAAGTCAACGGTGTAGCTGTTGATGCAGATTATACCGCGGAAGAAATAGCTAAGATGAGAGAAAAGGCTGTTAAGATAGAGGTAGACCTCAACGGTAACTCCATTTTAAGCCATGAATCCGGAAGAGTTATTGCTAAGATCAAGAATAACGTTGATATTAGCTTCTATTCTTCAAAACCCGGCGCGACGATAGAAGGATATTATTACAATACCACCGAGAGTAAGATAAGAGCGCAAAGACTTTTTGCTGTTTCGGGCGGAGATGAAGATACCGTGGCAAATAGTAAGCTCGCTTACAATGCGCATCTTTCGGTAGGTAAGTTCGTTAAGTCAGACGGAACGGTTATCCCCGGAAGCAATATCATGATGACCGGCTCGGTTCTTCTTGAGGGTATAACGGGAGATGACTCTACGTCCTTGACCATGGACGGTGTAGTAGGTATCAGAAGCGTTGGAGAGTCCAAGGCAGCGATCATCACGAGAGCATTTAACGGAACTATAACCATTAAGAATTCTCTTATTATCAATCCCAAAACCTCTGAAGGTAACCATATCTTTGATATGTTCAGCTACTACGTTAATGGTAACAGACCCACAACATCTGAAGTAATTGACAACGGAGACGGAACTACTACCACAGAATATATTGAATCCAATAACGAAAAAGACGGAAGAAAAGAAGGCTACGAAGACTATATCTTCACACCTCTTGTATACGTTGAGAATTCAACTCTTATAAACCTCGGTGCATATATGAATGGTTCGAGTGGAGCAGGTAATATAGTTTCTAACAACGGAGACGGTATGGGTGTCTGCCTTGTATTCAACAACGTTACCACCAATGGACGTCTTAATCCCTCTAATATTGGACAATACAGAGTCAGAGTATTCGGCGGCGTATCGGGCGGTATATTTGCTTGCGATAGCGAGAGCTATTATATTGATGCAGCTGATGCAGCGCTTTGCGAAACTCTCGGTGTTGAGCTTCCTTCCGGACCTATCAATACCGTCAAGATGAATACTCCTATGACTATACCCACAGAGTTCCTTACCACCGGTGATTATATCGAGATTCAGATACCCACAGGTAAGGATGCAGACGGAAACTTCACTTATGAGACTTATTGCTATGCAAACGGCGATTACACCGGTGAAGGCTTCGCTCTCAGCATTAAGGATGCCGAGAATGATAATAGAGTATCTAATAGAAAGGTTATTCTTCCTTATCTTACTCAGGGTTCGGCTCTTCCCGAGAACACCGTAAACGTCAACTGGACTAACGTAGACGGCACAGTAGCTGAGAACGAGAAGTATGCTAAGGGCGGTATCTATGCAACTCTTGCAGCAGAACCCACGCAGACCGCAGGAACTAAGGACGGCGTAGCTCTTACCTTCTCAAATGACGGCACTTGGAAGAATGCTCCCAAGGCTGGCGATGTTCTCACAGATGACGTTACCGTTACTCCCGGACTTAAGGTAGAAGGCGTTAAGATCACAGGACTCGAGACCAACCTCTCGATCTACTCCGACTTCGGCGTTAACCTCTATATCCCTGCAGAGTATGCAGAGTACGTTGAGGTTAAGTACGGCGAGACCGCGCTTGAGGAGACCGCAGTAGTTATCGACGAAAAGAATTACGTAAGAGTAACCGTAAGACGCAACGTTAAGGATATTACCGAAGGCGTTAAGTTTGATATCACCGTAACCGAAGAGGGCGCAAGCGTTGCGAAGTCGGCTACCGTGAATATCGTAACCTATGCTAAGGATATACTCGCAGGCGATAGCTACACCGAAGCAGATAAGTACCTTATGTACTATATGCTTGCATATGCAAAGGAAGCAGTTAAGTATCTCAATAGCGCAGAAGCTTACGATGAAACTCTTGCGGCAGCTACCGAAACATATAAGGCA